>CAJUSB010000003.1 GCA_910589115.1 uncultured Clostridia bacterium
GAGGGACAAGTCCCTCTGGCGCCGTCTGCGCAAGACCGCCCGCCGCGCAGGCGGATCAAGCGGCAGCCTCCAGCACGCACGGGTATCACTTAGGCCATATCATCCCGCAGTGCATCAATAATATTTTCCTTCCTTATTTTACTGACCGCATATAGCATGGTAACAAATACAATCAGCAGCACACTGATGATGCTGACTGCAATCGCCCCCCACGGCATGACAAACGAAATCGCATCTGCGCCGCCATAATACATCCCCTTGTAAATCAGGAAAGCAGACAGCATAGAGGCCGGAACACCAAACGCCAGTGACTGCATCCCATAAAATGCGCACTCAAAATTCATCATTTTCCGAAACGCCCGCTCGGACATCCCCACCGAACGCAGCATAGCAAGCTCCCGCCGGCGCAGCCTGACATTGGTTGAAATCGTATGGAAGACATTCGCCGCCGCAATCAGGGAAATCATAATGATAAATGTGTATGCAAATACATTTGCAATAAAAATCATATTCGTGTTAAGCTCGGTCATCTTGCTCATATTGAGAAGCAAATAACCGGAAAAACCCTTTTCATCTGAAAGAATTTCCCGCATTTCTGTTTCACTGCGTGATGGGGTCTCAGACTGGAACGTCAGGCCTTTACTGACCGTAAGGCCGCCAAGCGCATCAAACTGCGGTTTCATCTCCCAGGGAGCCACTGCCAGCATAAAATATGGGATCTGCTCCGTTGCCCCCATCTCCGGCAAGGTATCATAAGGCACAATATCTGCAAATGACAGGCTGACCCTTTTTTCCTGCCCTGATCCGTTTTCCGCCGTGAGGACAACATCCAACGTGTTAGATGTGAACATGTCAACAAATTCATCGGGGTTCAGCAAACGGTTTACATGGTTTTCTATTTTCGCGACACAAAGCAGCTCTGTTTCGGTAAAATCTGCCTCCCCCATTCCGGCTTGTACAAGCAGTGCCTGCCAACGCTCCTTTGACATAAATTGTATACGCAAAGTCAGTGGACCCTGTCCCTGCACCGCGCGAAATGCGTCTGTATAGGCTTCCTCCGGAACCTCGCACCTGTATTTGCGCACCTCCTGATACATCCCTCCGGTGACGCCCTGCACGTTTTTCAGCTGTTCGTACAGATTCAGCAGCGAATCATCCCCCATACCATCAGCCGAAAGCGCAAGGTCAATATCTGTATAAACTACCGCCGCCTCTGATGCCTGCCCCAGGTCAATGACAAAGGCATTTGTTGATACAAACAGGACAACGCTCAATACCAGCGACAGAACAATACTGCGATAACGCCTTTTGTTCCGCTTGAAATTTTTAAGCGCGAGCATCCCTTCCAGGCCATATACCCGCTCGGCAAAGCCGGAAACTTTTACATCCCCTGCCCGAACCTGTATCTCTCCTGTTTGACGGATGCAGTCCATCACCGGGACGGCAGCAGCCTTTTTTGCCGGGATATACGCCGAAATCAGAATTGTCACCAACGCAATGACCGCTGCCGCTGCGATTGCCAGAGGGGAAATTAACATGACAAGCGGATTGCTGTACATAATCCCCTGAAAGCTCCTGGCAACCACGGCAATCACCGCCCTGATGGCGCACAGCCCAAGCAGAATACCGAACGGGATTCCTGCAAGGCCAATGCAAAGCCCTTCAAACAGTACCAAATGGCGCAGCTGTTTTTCCGTAGCGCCGACCGAAAGCAGAATCCCAAACTGATGCATCCGCTCATTGAGTGAAATATAAAATGCATTATGGATCAGGAAGACCGAGCCAATCATAATAATGGCAACCACCACGCCGCCAACCGAAAACATCAATGTTGTGAAAATCCGGTCATCCGAAAGCCCCATAAAACGGAGTACCTCATCATTCAGCGTATGCGCATAAGCCCCTGCTGTATTTTTTAGATAGGTATGCACCTTATAAGGATTCTCTAAAGTGACAAATACGTTATAGTTATCCGCTGCCTGGGGATTATCTGCCCTTGTAATCATCGTAAATCCTGGCGCCGAAGCCCTTTCATACTGCGGCCTCTGGCACATGCCGACCACCGTATATGTCTTGCTTTCGCGCGGAATAAAGGTTTCCTTCTGCGCATCGAAACGGTCACGCTGGCCAAGTTTCCGGCCGTTGCTCATACGGTCGCCCAGTTCAACCGTAATGCGGCTCCCCTCATGCAGCTCGATTCCCCCTCTGCTCTGTACACCGCCTGAAATCATAATCTCTGCATCACTCTCCGGGAGACGGCCCCAGAGCAGATTGACCGGCAGCGTCTGAAAGGCCTTTTCGTCATAGCCGGAGAAAAACAAATACGGCTTGTCTGGGTCCTGACTATCGTCTAATTTGGCATAGCCGATGTTTTTAGTGGCTGACGCATCCAACAGTAATTCATCCGAGACGCGTTCCTGTACAAAATCATTCGGAACATCAAAAAATGCAATATGCCAGCCGCCGTATTTTTCCGCTGCACCCTTTGCCGCATAGTCCAGCAATGAAATGCCAAAAGTCGTTACCCCTGTCAGCAGCGCGGCAGATAATATCACGCCAATTATCGTAATAATTGTCCGTGTGCGGCTCCTCATCAGCCCTTGCAGAGCAACCTTGTGAAAGATATTCATTGCCGTGCCGCCTGCCTTTCATCCCGCACAATGCGGCCATCTGAAACCGTAATGATCCGGTTGGCCTGCAATGCAATATTCTCATCATGCGTAACCAGGATCAAAGTCTGCCCATACCTTTGATGACTGAGCTTGAGCAGGCGGATAATCTCGAACCCATTCCGGCTGTCAAGACTGCCGGTCGGCTCATCCGCAAGACAAACCTGCGGTGCATTCATCAGCGCCCGCCCGATTGCAACACGCTGCTGTTGGCCGCCGGAAAGCTGGTTCGGCAAATGGGTCCTGCGGTCTTGCAGTCCCAACAGCTCCAGCAGTTCTTCCAGCCGCTGCCGGTTGACCTTCCTCCGGTCCATCAGGATGGGAAGCGTGATATTTTCCACCACATTCAGCGTAGGGATCAAATTATGAAACTGATAAATCAGCCCCACCTGCCTGCGGCGAAAAATCGCAAGCCTTTCGTTATCCTGCGCATAGACATCCTGTCCATCGAGATACACCTTTCCGCTGGTCGGCACGTCTACTCCGGCAATAATATGCAGAAGCGTAGACTTCCCGGAACCGGAGGACCCGACAATCGCGACAAAGTCCCCCCGCTCGATTTCCAGTGAAACATGGTCAAGTGCTGTCACCTGATTGTCTTCTCTGCCGTAAACCTTGCACAGATTTTCAATCCTTAAAAATTCCATTCTGCAAAGCTCCTTTTCTGATAAGATGCCTATAGTATAACGGCTCCCGCTGACATCCCGGTGACTTTCCGGTGACAATTCTGTCACCAAACCTGTTTTGGAAATCGAATCACAAAGGCCGCTCCGCCCTGCGGATGGTTTTTCGCTGTAACCGTACCGCCCTGCCGGGTAATGATCGTCCGACAGAGTGCAAGCCCAATGCCATAACCTGCTGCACGCGAACACTTCCCCCTGTAAAACCGTTCAAATAAATGCGGTAAATCCGCTCCCGAAAACCCCGGCCCATTGTCGCGAATCACAATTTCAACAAAAAGCGGCGTATCCGTGCACTGGATAATAATTTTCCCATAATCCCCCGTACTTTCCATGCAATTTTTCAGGATATTCTGAACCGCCTCCGCCAGCCAGCCTGCATCCCCGAAAAGCCTTGCATCCTGCGGAATCTCTGTCTGCACCGTAATATGATGCAGCTCCATCGGAATCATCAGCGGACGGAGCGCCGTGCAGAACAAGCCGTTTATATCCAGCCATTCACTCTGGAATGTCACAATCCCGGCATCCAGCCGGGACAGATTTAACAGCGCCGTCACTAAATGCTCCATTCGCAGCAGCAGCTCTTCGGCTTCCCGGGCAAGCGTTTCCCGCCCGCTTCTTCCGGTTTCATCCGCAAACAGGGATAAAATAATATTGACGGATGTGAGCGGCGTGCGCAGCTGATGCGCAATGTCCGCAAGGGATTCCGCAAGCTGCTCTTTATCCCGTTTCAGCATATCATTCTGCTGCCGTATCCGCAAAATCATTTTATTGATTTCACTTTGCAGGATGGAAAGTTCCCCTTCTTCCGCCTCCATGATGGACAGCCGTCCGGCATTATGAAGCACCAAATCAATTTGTTCGGACAGCTGTGCAATCCGGGCATAACGTGCCCGGGTGAATATAAAAAAGTTTACACCTAAAGCAGCAGCGCAAAGCAATGCCATCCACCCTGCCGCCGGAGTATATGCAAACCCAGCTACAGCTAACACAGCCGCTGTCAGGACGAACCACTCCGCCGCCAGCCGGAATTCCCTATTCCGCAGCATTGGCTTCCCCCAGTCTGTACCCCATCCCGCGCACGGTCAATATGATTTTCGGATGTGAAGGGTCATCTTCTATTTTTTCGCGCAGCCGTTTGATATATACAGTCAGGGTATTGTCATTCACAAATTCTCCTGCTGCGTCCCACAGCTCATCCAACAGCCTGCCGCGTGTCAGAATGCTTTTCGGCGCGCCCAGAAACACCAGCAGCAAACGGTACTCCAGCGGGGAAAGGAAAATTTCACTGCCATTCTTTTTTACGATCCCGCTGGCCGTGTCAACCGAAAGCCCTGCCAGCTCAAGCCTGGCACTGCGGCTGTTTTTCCGCATTGCAGCGCCCATCCGTGCAATCAGCTCCCGCGGACGGAACGGCTTGGTAATATAATCATCCGCGCCGAGGTTCAGCCCGGTAACAATGCTCGATTCATCGCCCGATGCAGTCAGAAAAATAACAGGGATATCCTGCGTCTCCTTGATTTCCGTACAGAGTGAAAACCCGTTCCCATCCGGCAGAGAAACGTCAACCAGCGCCAAA
The DNA here is from genome assembly GCA_910589115.1 of uncultured Clostridia bacterium. Lineage (GTDB taxonomy): Bacteria > Bacillota > Clostridia > Oscillospirales > Butyricicoccaceae > QXXE01. Next base: position 4,929 of record CAJUSB010000003.1, read on the forward strand.
TCGAACCTGCATTCTGTGAGCGCTGAGACGGCCTCCCTCTGCGTAGACGCAATCGTAACCGAAAATCCCTCCGAACGGAGCAGCCGGGTCAGATTTCTTGCAATCGCCTGATCGTCTTCTACCAAAAAAATTTGTTTCATCGGTTTACACCAGCCTTTGTTTTACAGGGTTTCCTGGACCGCATGGCCGCACTTTCCGGTAATGCCCTGCTCTTCGGTGCTATTATAACACCGCCCGGCTTTTTCTGTCCACTCCCATACCGATAAAAATATGGATGATATATCTGCACACAAAACAGCCCCGAAAGTGCCTTAACACTCTCGGGGCTGTAATTCCATTGAAAATCAGTTTCAGTTTTGCATAAGATCCTAAATTAAATCTTTGCCGATTATTGAAGCTGAGACGTCTTAACCAGACGCTCGGTATCCTGCGCAATCATAAGCTCTTCGTTTGTGGGGATAACCAGTACGCGCACGCGTGCCCAGTCAATCGAAATATCCATCTGACGGCCGCGGAATTTATTCTTTTCAGGATCGATCTTAATGCCGAGATATTCCATATGTGAGCAGACATCCCAGCGCACCGACCGGTCATTCTCACCAACGCCCGCGGTGAAAATAATCGCATCTACGCCGCCCATTTCTGCAATATAGGAGCCGATAATTTTCTTAACCGAGTTATCGAACATATCCTTTGCCAGCTTGGCGCGTGCATTGCCTTCCTCATTTGCAGCATCAAGGTCGCGGAAGTCAGAGGATACTCCGGAAATACCCAGCATACCGGATTTCTTATTCAGGATGTTGATAACTTCCTTCGCAGAAAGGCCTTCATTCTCCGACAGGAATTCGATAATAGCCGGGTCAATGTTGCCGGCGCGGGTGCCCATCGGCAGGCCATCGAGCGGGGTGAAGCCCATGGAGGTATCAAAGGACTTACCGTTTTTAATTGCAGCAATCGATGAACCATTGCCCAGATGACAGGTAATGAGCTTGAGCTCGTCCAAATCACGGCCGAGCATCTCTGCCGCCTGCTGCGCAACATATTTATGAGAAGTGCCGTGGAAGCCATATCTTCTAATCTTATACTTCTGATAATATTCATACGGAATCGCATACATATAGCTGGTCTGAGGCATGGACTGATGGAACGCCGTATCAAATACCGCAACCATCGGGACCTCTGGGCCCATAACCTCCTGGCAGGCACGGATGCCGATCAGGTTCGGCGGGTTGTGCAGCGGTGCAAGCGGCACGCAGTCCTCAATCGCCTTAATAACAGCTTCCGTAATCAGCACGGAGTCCGAGAAGAATTCGCCGCCGTGTACGACGCGGTGCCCGACCGCATCGATTTCCTTCATAGAAGAAATCGCGCCCTTTTCGCTGTCAAGAAGAATATCAATGACAGACTTGATCGCCTCGGCATGGGTGGGCATCGGTGTCTTGATCGTGAACTTTTCATCAGATTTATTGCCGGTATGCACGAGCACACCGTCAATCCCGATGCGTTCGCAAAGGCCCTTGGCCATAACCGAGCCGTCCGCAGTGTCAATCAGTTGATATTTCAGCGAAGAGCTGCCAGCATTGATAACCAGAACTTTCATGTAACAATCTCCTTTTTCATTTCTTTCCGCTCTTTCTGCGGCCTGCGCCGCCATGCAAGCCGGTTTGCTTTTCTTTTGGAAACCGGGTATAATAAAAAGAACCTCTTTTATTGTACACGATGACACAAAAAAATTCAACCGATTCCCAATATTTTTTTGGCGAATTTACCAAATTTTATCCAATCTACTGATGGAGGATACAGCTGATACGGGAATCCCCCTTCCCGGGCTCCTCACTGTTTCCATAAAAACCACAAAAAGCCGTCGGAGGGCTTTGTTTATATGAGTATTTGCGGAATGATTACCGAATATAACCCCTTTCATCTCGGGCACGCGTGGCATTTGTCCGAAACCCGCCGGTATTTAGGCGCGGACTGCATTCTGATTTGTGCAATGAGCGGTAATTTTGTCCAACGCGGTGATTTTGCACTGCTGGACAAGTACGACCGGGCAACAATGGCAGCAGAAGCAGGTGCAGACCTGGTTGTGGAACTGCCCCTGCCCGCCGCACTCTCCTCTGCGGAAGGCTTTGCACAAGGCGGTACGTCCCTGTTAGCCGCGCTCGGATGCACACACCTTTCCTTTGGCGCGGAATGTGCGGATATTCCTCTTTTGCAGCGGGTCGCAGCAATCCTGAACGGGTCTGCCGTCCGCCCTTATCTGACGGAAGCACTCCGCAGCGGCCTCAGTTACCCTGCCGCCATGCAGGCAGCAGTCCAAATGATTGACCCGCAGGCCGCCGCACTGCTCACCCATCCGAATAATACGCTCGGAATCGCATACTGCGCAGCGCTGGCCGGTACGGATATCCAGCCGGTTGCGATCCCCCGCGCCGGAGCCGCACATGACAGCAGCGCAGCCAAAGACGGCTATGCCTCCGCTTCCTATCTCCGTTCGCTGATAGATTCGCAACAGAGGGAATGGGCCCGCTGGATGCCGCCGGCTGCTGCACAGCGCATAGATGATGCAATCCGCGCGGAACGCGCACCGATGCAGCTGATAAACTGCGATGCCGCATTGCTTGCCCATCTGCGGCGCATGGATGCAGCAGCACTCCGGCCATTCGCCGCTGCGGAAGACGGCTTCGCCGAACGCCTTGCATCAGCCATACAAAAAGGCTGCACCTTTGAAGAGGTTTGCTATGCCGCACAGACCCGACGTTTTCCACTGGCACGCATCCGCCGGACCCTTTTACGTGCCTATCTGGGACTGACGGAAAATATGCCGGTCAAACCTTCCTATATCCGCGTGCTTGCTGTGGGCCGGCGAGGTTCGGAAGTTTTGCGTAATATGCGCGGAAAAATGCCAATCATTGTAAAACCCACAGCGGAGCGCAGGCTGCCTGACGCTTTGCAGCCCGCACTCCGCCTGGATGCCCTTGCAGATGCCCTCTACGCCTTGGCCGCCCCAGATCCGGCACAGCGTTCTGCGCAGTCACGATGGAAAAAAACGCCTTTTATATGGAAATAGAACAGGATTCCGATCATGAAAAAGCCTGCCGTTATGGAACACATGAACAAACGGCAGGCATATTTTTATAACAAAAGCACAAAGATTTGTTAGAGTTTCAGGATTACGCCACATACAGCACCCAACGCAATAAAAACAATCGGATGCAGCTTCTGAAAACGCAGTACCCCGGCAAAAAAAAGTGCAAATAAGATAAGTGCAGGCACATTCAGCCACGCGGCGAAGCTGGCAGCACCGGGATGGAAAAGCGTTTCATGGTAAATGGAAGCCATTGCGCCGATAATCAATCCCGCCGATGCAGGACGCAGGCAATAAAATGCGTGCTGTACCAGTTTATTTTCCTGAAACTGGCGCATCATACGCGAAATAATCAGGATAATAATAATCGAAGGCGCGATAAGGGAAAGCGTAGAGCAGAGTGCTCCCAGCGGGCCAGCGGCGCGGAATCCTGCATAAGTGGCCATATTCACGCCGATCGGGCCAGGCGTGGATTCTGATACGGCAATCATATCCAGCAGCTCATTCTCGGTAAACCATGAATAATTCCGCGCGATCTCTTTCAGGAAGGGCACGGTCGCCATGCCGCCGCCGACCGCGAAAAGCCCGGTCTTTAAAAACTCGTAAATCAGCTGAAAAAAGGTCGGAGTCATTTGGAATCTCCTTTCTTTTCGCCGCGTTTTGCAAGGATTCCGATACAGGATGCTGCCACCACGATCCAAACCGGCGATATCCCGAAAAGGATCGTCACAAGCGCGGTCAGCACCAAAACGGAAGCGGTCAGCCGATCAACCGCACTCTTAGAGATCAATTTCCAGACTGCATTCAAAACCATTGCACACACTGCTATTGAAATGCCTGCAAATGCGTGCTGCACAACCTCCAAATGCGAAAACTGGCGCAGGAATGCCGCGATGATGCAAATAATCAGATAGGACGGAGAGACAACCCCCAAGGTTGCGGCGATCCCGCCGGTATTCCCCGCAACGCGCGTGCCAACAAAAGTGGCCGTATTAACCGCAATCACACCGGGCGTACACTGCGCAATCACATAATAATCCATCAAATCTGCTTCCGTTGCCCACTGGTGTTTTTCGACCACTTCGCGGGTGAGCATGGGTAGCATGGCATACCCGCCGCCAAAGGTGAGAATGCCAATCCGGAAAAAGGAGGAGTAAAGCTGCCACAGAATCTGCACAAATATTACCTCATTTCACAAAGATTGTCGTTTTGCAAATAAGAGTATATCACAATGGCCCCTTCAGCACAAGCACTTTTCTCCACGCAGATGTGCGGGGGCGCTGGATCAGAAAGGAAACGCAATACCAAATTGCCCTAAATATAAAAATTTTACTGGCAGTATCAAGATATGAAATTCATTATGATAGTCCGTTTTTATTGTCTCATTTCATATCGTCAATTCTGTCAAATCAATATTTATAAATAAATTTTACTACAATTACAAATACGATTAAAAAGTATGTATTTTATGAATTAGGCGGTTCTCGGGTGCTTCCTGTCCTGTTCTACGATTCAGAAAGGCAATTTCATCCATTTTTGTTTATAATACTTTCTGGCATACCCTCAAATTTTTTAATACATTTTTCGCCATTTTATTCTTTTTAGAACATTTTTTCATGCTAAGTTTTGTAATATGCAAAGCAATGAAATTCGACAAATTACAGCATTCCCTGTACAAATCCGCCTCCCCCATACTGCAAAAAGGGTGGATAACACCTGTATTTATGACAGTCAGCAAAAAGGTGCAGAATCCCCTTGTTTATGGAGGAATAAACGTCTTTTCTTAATAAAAAAACACTGGAAATCCGTCATTTTTCATGAAATTTTTCTTGTCATAAGCTGAAAGGTAGGGGTATAAGCACTAGTTGGAACATATTTACAGCGATTTTTTCTGGAAGAAAATGCCGGATGGTCAAAAAAACAATGTTTTCCAGGCAGAAATAGTTGATTTCATCGCTTTTTCTAAAAAAACTGTACAAATTTTCAGAAAGCAGTGTACATTTTCCGGCGATTGTGATATGATTAAGCCAACAAATAAAGATTTACACTTTGCATACATGGTTTTTCACTTGCAAAATCGTTACGAACTTCCGGAAAGGTTTCAGCAAATGCTTTTTCGTATTTCGCACCGAGATTGATGAGGAAAAAGAAAGGGTGAGGAGGATGCTTTTTACCGTATTGAATCGTTACGACCAGTTGGACATTGAGGAAAAAATCTTGGACTATGCCCGCAAAAAAAACATTGACATTGCAGACTTTTCGCATGAGCTTGCACCGGGGATCTCGGTGACAACAGCAATCGGCGATGTAGTGCTTTCTTTAATTGAGCAGGCAGCAGAGGAAGATAAGCAGGACTTCAAAGAGCGTCAGCGGGCAGGCATCGACCGTGCACGGGCATCCGGGCAAACGATCGGCCGGCCCAGCCAAAAGCAGCCCAAGCGTTTCCAGAAAATTTGCCAAATGTATCGTGATAAACGGGTAACCGGCCGTGAGGCCGCAAAGATTCTCGGTGTAGCCCAATCAACCTTTTATCGGTGGCTGCGCGAGGATGAGCAAATGCGTGCGGCTGAATTATCACAGCCGTAAATAGATGAATTAAGCCTTGACCGGACCGGTCAGGGCTGTTTTTCTTGTTTTTTGCCGCTACATTATGAGGTACATTTGACAGAAAGCCGGTATATTCGATCATGAAATCAATATATACCGGCCATTCTGGCTGCCGCCCTTATGACAAAGGCAGTTTCCTATTTCCCTGCATCCGCGCAGAGGCTACATGATATGCTCCTCACAAAAGTTTGAAAGCACCCGCACGCCCATTTTCCGCCGCTCCGGCGCTTGATAGAGCTTGATTCCAACGCTGTCATAAAGCGGTACGATCCGCTTTTCCGGGTCGATCCGCAGCGATTCCGTCTGGGTTCCGTTTGTGTTTTCCACCTTTCATCACCTCGTTGTCTAGTTTGCCCTGTTTGCACGCTGGTGATGAGCGGTGCTTTTTTCTTTCTTCAGCAGAATTTATGGAATGTTTCCGCTGAAAATGATTGACTTTACGGCCATTTTATACTATTCTATTTTATAAGAGCCTGTCATCGGTTTGGGCTTATGTCAGTTTACCAATGGTTTTATGCCATATTGTGCCGCCTTTTGCGTCACAGTCATAGGACAAACCGGATGTATCAGGATGCAAGGGGTGGAACAGAATGTTTATTTTAACCTGTACCTGTGGAAACGAGATTTTCGGTGATGAAGAAGACGCAGCGGCAGCCTGGCAGTGTGATCAGTGCGGCAAATGGTTCGATTATTTCGGCTGTGAAGTCGATAAAACCCGTCACGATGCCCTGTTGGAAAACAAATATACCCGTCTGTATGACGACGAGGAAAGCTGAGGAAATATAATGAATGCTCAACGGGTCGCACTGGTAACAGATTCCTGCGCAGATATCCCTGCAAATTTAATTAAAAAATATGATATTCATGTAATACCGCTTCGCCTGCTTTTTTCGGACGGGGAATATGAGGACGGCGTCAGCATTACGGCCAAAGAGGTTTACCGCCGGCTGCCGGTTGAGATCCCGAAAACCTCCCTTCCCAGCGGGGCACGCATTGAAGAGACCTTTCAAAGCATCCGCCGCAAAGGCTATGAAAAAGCGATTGCCATCAATTTTTCAGGCGGGCTGAGCGGCACGGCCAACATGGTGCGGCTGCTGGGCGAACAGTGCGTCGGTTTGGAGGTTGCTGCATTTGACACCCTTTCGGGGTCTTTAGGGACCGGTATGACCGTTTTGCAGGCGGCGCGCTGGCTTGATGAGGGCTGCACCTTCACAGAAGTTTGCCGCTGGATTCCGGAAATCATGCATTCTACAACTGTATTTTTTTGCATTGATACGTTGGAATACCTGCAAAAGGGCGGCCGTATTGGGCTGATTACATCTTTTGCGGGTTCCCTGCTGAATATCAAGCCAATTATTTCCTTTGCGCCCTCCGGCGAGCTGGTCAATGTGGCTAAAGTGCGCGGGCGCAGGCTTGCCATTCAAAAAATGATTGATATGGCTGCGGCGTTAATACCGGATGGTGCAGCTTTTAATCTTGCAGTAGCGCATGGCGATTCACCGGGAGAGTTTAAGGAAATCCGCACGCTTGCAAAAAAAACGATGCCGGGCTTCCGCACATTATTTGAAGGTGAGATTGACGGAACGCTGGGCGTTTATACAGGGCCGCACCTGTTGGGGGTAGGCGTACAGCTTTTACCCGAGCACCTTGTCTGATAATCGGTCTCGGTTCGCCTCCGCAGCGGGCGCCAAAGGGCTCTGGACTCCCCGCCCCTCCGGGGCTTCCCCCCGCTGCGGCGGGACGGGATCCCACACACTGCCCCGCTCCCCCACCATCCAAATCTCTCGCATTATACTCACATGCGGAAAAACTTGCCGCAGCCGCCCCTTCGGTCCGCTTCTAGCGGGCCGAAGCAGCACAGATGAACGGGCATATCCGCCCCGCCCGCTGGCGATGGAAGGGAGTCCAGAGGGACTCGTCCCTCTGGCGCTGTCTGCGCAAGACCGCCCGCCGCGCAGGCGGATCAAACGCCAATCTCCAGCGCTCACGAGTATAATGCGGTAATCAGCAGCTGAATGATGTCCTGTCATCCTGGAAAATGAATTTCCGCAGTAAAACGCAGAAAACCCTTGTCATATCCAAAATTATCTTGTATAATGATAAGAAGTATTCTATCACGATTTGGAGGTGTATAAACATGAATTTGATCCGTTTGGCTGCTGATGGCATGGCAATGGACGGCAATGGTTATCTTACTATGTTAATGAATCTTTCCCTGCCAGTGCTGATGGTTGTGCTGCTTTATTTTTTCATGATCCGACCGCAGAAAAAAAGGGATAAAGAAGAGCGTGAAATGCGTAATTCCATCCAGGTAGGCGATGAAATCTCAACGATTGGCGGGTTTATCGGCAAAGTTGTCAGCATTAAGGATGATGTATTGACGATTGAAACCTCAAACGACCGTACAAAGCTCCGCGTTTACCGCTGGGCGATCCGCGGGAAAGAGGCGTCCCCGAACGATAAGGTTGAAGCGCCGAAGGAATAAAATCCTTTTCGCCGAATAGGTTTTAAGAAGACGTTTGATCGGCCGCTTCCAAAAAAAATCGTTCGGCAGGAGGGACATTTATGAAAAAGACAGATGAATCCCTGTCCTTGAATCGGGTACTTGCGTTCCCGGTCCTGACAGGGCTTGCAGCGGCGCTGCTGGCAATGCTGCTCGGCGCATTCCTTGTGAAGCTGGGCCGCGTTGGCATGGATAGGATTCCGGCGTTTGCGGTATCCTCGCTGTGCCTTGGTGTATTGCTTGCAGCCTTTCTTTCCGCCCGGCGTGCGCCGGGTAACCGCCTGTTCTGGGGCATTGGCGCAGGTGCAGCGGTGCTGCTCTGCATTGCCTTGCTGAGCCTTTCCTGGTTTTCCGAGCCGGTCAGCCTGCCCCAGCTTGCAGTCAATTCGGCTGTGGCGCTGCTGGCTGCTTTTCTGGGTGCATTCATCGGCTCCCGGAGACGCAGAAGGAAAAGGCGCAGGAAATCATAAATTTCAGAATTTTTATAATTAAGGAGGCTTTACCTATGAAGCACATCAGGACCCTGACTTCTGCAACCCTGAAGCAGACCGCTGCCAGAGGCGGCTGCGGCGAATGCCAGACCTCTTGCCAGTCTGCCTGCAAGACCTCGTGCACGGTTGCAAACCAGAAGTGCGAAAACAAGTGATTTTTTCACCAACGGGGCGTGCCTGATCAATGGCGCGCCCTGTTGCTGTATATCTTTTTGAAAACAGGAGAGTCTTTTATGATCCATCGTTATACTATGAAAGGCATTTATTTTATTTTGGATGTCAACAGCGGCGCGGTTCATGTTGTGGATGAAACGGCCTATGCCATTTCCGGCCTGCTGACCTCAGACATGCAGCCCGAATGCCCGCCCCGCATTTTCCATTCATTAAGCGACCGCCCACGGGAAGAGGTTGCCTCTGCCTATGCGGAGCTATACGAGCTGTATGCAGGCGGCCAGCTCTTTTCCGGGGATGAATACCTGGAGGTCGGAAAATACATTCCTGTTGATGCACCGGTCAAAGCGCTGTGCCTGCATGTTTCCCACGACTGCAATCTGCGCTGCGCATATTGCTTTGCTTCCACTGGGGATTTCGGCACAGGGCGCAAGATCATGCCGCTCAAAGTTGCAAAAAAGGCGATTGATTTTGTTGTCAGGCGTTCAGGCAGCCGAAAAAATATTGAGATCGATTTTTTTGGCGGCGAACCGCTGATGGCCTTTGAAACCATACAGAAAACGGTCAAGTATGCCCGTTCGCTGGAAGAAAAGAGCGGCAAGCATTTCCGCTTTACCATTACGACAAACGGGCTGCTGCTTGATGACGAAAAGATTCAGTACATCAATGAAAATATGGATAATGTGGTACTTTCGCTCGATGGGCGGCCGGAGGTCAATGATACCATGCGGAAAACCGTTTCCGGCGAGGGCAGCTATGACCTGATCGTCCCAAAATTCCAGCGGCTGGTTGCACAGCGGGACCCGCAGCTTGATTATTATGCACGCGGCACGTTTACTGCGAAAAATCTGGATTTTGCAAACGATGTCATGTCAATTTCAGATGCAGGCTTTGACCGGCTTTCTGTCGAACCGGTTGCCAGCGAAGATGGGACAGGCTATGAATTACATAAGGAGGATCTTCCTGTCATATTCGCGGAATATGAACGCCTGACCGACCTGCTTCTGGAAAAACGGAAACAGGGTGAAAAGCTGTCTTTCTTCCATTTCATGGTGGATCTGGATCAGGGTCCGTGTGTCATAAAGCGGCTGCGCGGCTGCGGCGCTGGGTATGAATATGTGGCCGTCACGCCGGAGGGTGATATATATCCCTGCCACCAGTTTGTCGGAAAAGAAGCGTTCCGGCAGGGCAGCGTGATGGATGATACGCTGGATGAATCGATTGCACACCGGTTTGCTGCAATGAACATTTATACACGGAAAAAGTGCCGCACCTGCTGGGCTAAATTCTATTGCAGCGGCGGATGCAGTGCCGCCAATTTCAATCAGAATGCCGACCTGAACGAGCCGTATGCGCTGGGCTGCGAGATGGAAAAGAAACGCCTGGAATGTGCAATCTATCTGAAAGCCGCAGAGGCGGATGCCTGAAACTTTGTAAGTCTAAACAAATCGTAAAATTATGCAAAATAGGCATTGCCAAATCCGGATTTCCGGCTTATGATAAGGGATGAAAGGAAATAAAATGTGTAGGAACTGCAAAGAAACAAACGGTGCACAGGGGTAATGCGGCACACCGGGAAAGAGATACGGGCCGTGTGCACGGACAATTTCCAAACCGTTCCTGATAACGAAAGCGAGGTGAAAATCATGCACAAAATCAAGGCAGCATTTATCGGAGAAGGCGGGCTGCTCGAAACGATGATCGGCGCAGTGCTGGAACGCGAACTCCTTCCGCCGGAAAACATCCTTTTGTCGCAGGACTGCGAAGAGGAAAAAGCGTTTGAGGGAAAGGGCGTCACATATTTTTCAGATACGATGAACGCGGTAGTAAAGGCAGAGATCGTTGTAGTATGCGCTTCCAAAAAACGTGAGCTGGGTACTGCGCTCGCGCCGATTACAGGATGCACACGCGGCAGAATCCTGATTGCATTATGCCCGGATGTTGATGTTGCTTATATCGCCGAGCGGGTTGTCAAGGGCACTGCCATCCTGGCTGCACCGGTCCGGCAGGACGAGGACGGCGCCTATCATACGATGATGGAGTTTAGCAAAGATTTCCTGCCGTTTCAGGTAGAACCCTGCCGGGATATCCTTGGCAGCGTCTGCGTGCTGGATGATTTTGCATAAATCAAAATTGCTGAGAATATTCTGTATAAAGGATTCCATTGTGGATGGAGGAGCTTATGAAAAGACAGAATGTTCTCAGTTTTTTTTCAATTTCCAGCCTGACGCAGACACCGGCTTTTTTGTTTTTAACTGCGGTGTTTTTGTGCGGAGCAGTCGCCGGTTCCCTGACTGGCGTAATCAGCACAAGCCGCGGTGTTACATTGTCTTTCTCCCTTCCGGAGGAGCGCAGCGCGGTCATGCTGCTGGGGGGTACGCTGCTGTGGCTGGCTGGTGCATTGCTGGCGGGAGCGCTTCCCCCGGGCGGGCTTTTTATTTCTGCGGTTGTTGCGGCGCGGGCATTCGTGTTGTCTTTTTCAGTAGCCGCGCTTTTGGATGAGCCTGCGCTGAAAACAATTTGGCTTTCCTTGAAAACGTTTGGGCTTCAAGCGGTGATCACTGTCCCCTGCCTGCTGGTGACGGCAACAGCTGCTTTCTGCGCCTCAATCGATCAGCCGCGCGGGATGCGCCTGGGCTATTGGTATGCCCTGCGAAAGTACCGCCCTGCCATCTTTGCCTGTTTTTTGTTGTGTGGGGCTTCCGCCCTGCTTCGATTCCTTCCGTAACTGTACCGTATCCGAGGCCCTCAAAGGTTCTGTGAAAGCCGTTATCCGGACTGCTTCACAGAACTTTTTTAACCGCATTCCTGACCACAGCGTTTCTGCGGCCTGTCATGAATGCGTCAGCTGGTTCTGATGTTTTCGACAAAATAACCAAGAATTCAATGAAAATTTTTATACAAATATTGCAGGAACAAATTGACAGAATCTATACCGCTATGGTATAATAAGAACAATCTTACAAATCCTTGTAAAACAAAGTCGAATATACAATAAAATGGATATGGCGTATAATCTGCCGCTATCCTTTCCTTTGTATAAAATACGGCCTTTGTGGCAGAAGGTGATCGCATATAAGGAGCTGTGAAGAAATAAATGACGAGGCGCTTTTCCGCAGGCAGGCTGACGCCTGTCAAGGAAAAGCAACGAAGTATGACGGAAGAAGATGTAAGCGATTGTCGCAAGTTATTTCTGAACAGTTCCTAAGCACGGTCCGACGATGCTTGACCAAATAAAATGAAGGAGGTACCTTTATGTTGTTCCAGACAACCGAAGCTCACGAGGCGCTGCGCGCGAAAATCCGTGCCTTTGCAGAGACTGAGGTAAAGCCCCATGCATTCCTGATGGATAAGGAAAACCAGTTCCCGGCGGAGGCCGTCAAAAAACTGGGGGAAATGGGCCTTATGGGCATTCCGTACCCGAAGGAGTACGGCGGTGCAGGCCTTGACGTCCTCAGCTACGCTATCGCTGTGGAAGAACTCTCCCGGGTAGACGGCGGCACGGGCGTCATCCTGTCCGCGCATGTATCCCTGGGCACTTGGCCGATTGCATCCTTTGGCAATGAAGAACAGAAGAAAAAATATCTGGTCCCGCTTTGCAAAGGGGAAAAAATCGGCGCATTTGGCCTGACCGAGCCCAACGCGGGTTCCGATGCGGGCGGAACCGAAACCACGGCGATTGACAAGGGTGATTACTGGCTGCTCAACGGCGGCAAGATTTTCATTACCAACGCGCCGAAAGCGGATACATATGTTGTCTTTGCTGTCACGACGCCGGATATCGGGACACGCGGCATTTCAGCCTTTATCGTTGAAAAGGGTTGGGAAGGCTTCACTTTTGGTGACCATTATGATAAAATGGGCATCCGTTCCTCATCAACGGCTGAACTGATCTTTAACGATGTAAAAGTACCCAAGGAAAACCTGCTGGGCAAGGAAGGTCAGGGCTTCAAAATTGCAATGGCGACGCTTGACGGCGGACGTATTGGCATTGCCTCCCAGGCGCTGGGGATCGCGCAGGGCGCATATGAAGCGGCGGTCGATTATGCGAAGGAACGCGTTCAGTTTGGCAAGCCGATAGGTTTTAACCAGGGAATTGGTTTCAAATTAGCGGATATGGCCACCAAACTGCGCTGTGCACGGTTCCTGGTCTATTCTGCGGCGGAAAAGAAGGAAGCGCACGAGCCTTACAGCACGGAAGCCGCAATGGCAAAGCTGTATGCATCAGAAATTGCGCTTGAGGTAACCAATGATGCGGTACAGATTTTCGGCGGCACCGGCTTCCTGAAGGGCATGGATGTTGAACGGATGTACCGTGATGCAAAAATCACAACGATATACGAGGGCACCAGTGAAGTACAGCGCATGGTCATCGCGGCTGGCATCATGGGCAAGCCGCCGAAAAAGGAAGGCGGTTCTTCAAGCCGCGCCAAGAAGCCGGCACCGATTACCGGTGTGCGCAAGCACATGATCCTGAAAGACGGTTCCAGCGAGGACAAGGTCAATGCGCTTGTTGCGGCGCTGCAAAAGGACGGTCATGACTTTGCGGTCGGCATTCCGATTGACACGCCTATTTCGCAGGCTGAACGTGTTGTTTCTGCTGGCCAGGGCATTGGCAGCAAGGAAAATATGAAACTGATTGAGGATCTTGCCAAGGCTGCTGGAGCGGCAATCGGTTCTTCCCGTCCGGTTGCAGAGACACTTCAATATGTTCCGTTGAATCGGTATGTAGGCATGTCAGGTCAGAAGTTCAAGGGCAATCTGTATATTGCGTGTGGTATTTCGGGTGCGATCCAGCATTTGAAAGGCATTAAGGATGCTTCGACCATTGTAGCGATCAACAAAAACGGAAATGCGCCGATTTTCAAGAATTGTGATTATGGTATTGTAGGCGATGTAAATGAGATTCTGCCGTTGCTGACCGCGGCGCTGGGCACAGAAGAGAAGCAGCCTGCACCGCCGATGGTTAAAATGAAGCGGCCGCCTGCGCCGCGTCCGGAGCCGATTGGCCCTCGTTATGTCTGCGGCGGCTGCGGCTACGAATACATTCCGGAGCTTGGCGACGAAGATGCAGAAATTGCACCGGGCACGCTGTTCTCCGCCCTGCCTGACGAATGGGTCTGCCCCGAATGTGCCGAAGGCAAGGATCAATTCATCGAAGCCTGACCCCTCTTACTGTGAAACTCCTGTGCAGCTTTCGCCCTCGCCGGGCGGGCCGCCTGCGCGGCGGGTGCCAAAGGGCGCTGCCCTCTGGACTCCCGGGATGCTGCGCATCCTCCCCTCGCCTGCGGGCGGGACGAAGGATGGCTGCGCTGCTTCCCCTGGCTGCACTGCTGGCCAGGCCGCCAAAAGGACGGCGGCCTGGCCGGGCTTCTGCTTCACGCCTTGTTTTATTCTTTCTGTTTTATTTAATTTTAAGGAGGATTTTACATGTATTGCGTACGCAATGTCACCGATGATCTGTACTGGGTAGGCGCAAACGATCACCGCCTCCACCTGTTCGAAAATATTCATCCGATCCCGCGCGGCGTATCCTATAATGCTTATCTTTTGCTTGATGAAAAAACGGTTTTATTCGACACGGTTGACTGGTCTGCCTGCCGTCAGCTGCTCGAGAATGTGAATCATTTACTGGCGGACAAGCCGCTGGACTATCTGCTCATCAATCATATGGAGCCTGACCATGGTGCGTCGATTGAAGAAATTTTGCTGCGCTGGCCTGATGTCAAGGTGATCTCTACCGAAAAGGCATTCATGCTGATGCGCCAGTTCGGCTTCCATATTGATGGCCATGAGTTGATTACCGTGAAAGAAGGCGATACCTATAATTTCGGTAAGCATACGGTTACTTTCGTAGCGGCCCCGATGGTACACTGGCCTGAAGCAATGGTCACTTTTGATACGACGAACGGTGTCCTCTTTGCGGCAGATGCGTTTGGTTCTTTTGGCGCTCTGGACGGCAAGCTGTTTGCTGATGAAGTCAATTTTGACCGTGACTGGATTGACGATGCCCGTCGGTATCTGACCAACATTGTTGGCAAATACGGCCCGCACGTACAGCTGCTGCTGAAAAAGGCTTCTGGGATTTTGGATCAGATTAAATTTATTTGCCCGCTGCATGGTCCGGTCTGGCGCGAAAATCTGGGCTATTTCATTGATAAGTATGACAAGTGGAGCCGTTACGAACCCGAAGAACAGGGTGTACTGATTGCCTATGCTTCCATGTACGGCAATACGGAGGCTGCTGCACAGGCGCTTGCCTCCAAGCTGTGCGAAAAAGGGATGCATAATGTTTGGGTTTATGATGTATCCAACACGCATGTTTCCCAGTTGATTTCTGAGTCTTTCCGTCTGAGCCATATTGTGCTTGCTTCTGTAACCTATAATCTGGGTATTTATCCGGTAATGCACAATTATCTGATGGATATGAAGGCATTGAATTTGCAGAACCGTACTTTTGCGATTATCGAAAACGGGTCATGGGCGATTAAATCGGGTGACCTCATGCAGAAATTCATCGAAAATGATCTCAAGAATATGACGGTATTGAACGACCGCCTTACGATGGCTTCTTCGCTCCACAGCGATAAGGCCGCTGACCTTGATGCACTGGCAGATTCCATCATTGAATCCATGAAAAAGTAACTGCATATTTATGGGGCCGGGCTTTTGCCCGGCCCCATTTCCCTACCGCATGATAAATGACGGAAAAGGCAGCACTTAAAAATACCCCCTAAGCAGATTTTAGCCTTGTCTGCTTAGGGGGATTATATCAGAATCCTGATCTTTTATCACGTTTCAATTCTAACATTTTTATCAAAGGAAGGGAGGGCTATTTCCTTAAAAGACGCAGTATTGCGCCATATATGCCTCCATCAGCGGCAGAATATCACCATAGCTCCCCTGTTCACGAAGATATTCACAAATATCCTGTACTGTAATCAGCGCATGTACTTGAATGCCGAATTCCTCTCCGACCTCCATGATTGCGGTTTTTCCGGGCACTTGCCCTACCTCACAGCGGTTCACCGAAATAAACATATCCGTTACCTTTACATCCGCACATGCCGTCAGGACAGGCATCGTTTCACGGATTGCCGTACCGGCGGTAATCACGTCCTCAATAATGATGATACGGTCACCGTCCTTGGGCTTATAACCGATGATAGAACCCCCTTCCCCATGATCCTTTACCTCTTTGCGGTTAAAGAAAAACGGCTTATCAATGCCATGGGTACGGGCCAGCGCACCGGCTGCCGAAGTAACAAGCGGAATCCCTTTATATGCAGGGCCAAACATTGCGTCAAAGTTTTCGCCGACCGTCTCCTGAATCAGTGCGGCATAAAATTCACCGAGTCGGGAATTTTGCAGCCCAGTCCGATAATTGCCCGTATTGACAAAATAAGGGGTTTGACGGCCGCTTTTAGTGACAAAGCTGCCAAAGCGGAGCACATCTGCCTGCATCATAAACTCAATAAATTCTTTTTTGGCTGCGCAAAGCATAATAATCCATCCTTTTTCATTGATTGGCAATACCGGGATATCTGAAAAATCAATCATGCCGGTCATAGATGATTCTTAAAACAGCCCTTGTGCCTGTTCAAACACCGCCGGACAATCTGCCAAAGGTTCTAAACAGATTTATTATAACATAACCGCATGTGCAGGGCAAGCAAAAGCCCAAAATAAGCGGCAAAAATATGCCGTTATCCCAACAGCAGCACGGCTGCGCCGATCACCAGCAAAATAACGCCGGTTACACGGTTAAGCGTTTTCGTTTGTGCGCGGTTCGCAATGACGGCTGCAATCCGCGCCCAGATAAGCGTAAAAAATACGCATAGTGCCAGTGTAGCCAGGTCCGGCAGTCCGCCGATTGCAAAGTGGCTGACCGCGCCGGTCAGTGCCGTAAACGCCATAATAAAAACACTTGTCCCAACCGCACATTTCAGCTCATATCCCAATGCACTTGTCAACACGAGAAGCATCATCATACCGCCGCCTGCGCCTACGAATCCACAGATAAAACCAATCAGCACACCGCAGAACACCGATTTTATCAAACGTTCCTTTTGAGGGACAGCTTCCATGGTTTCCCGCGTTGTCATAACAGGACGGGCAATAAATTTTACACCCAAAAGCATCGTCATGCAGACTGAAAAGCTGCCCATTGTCGCGTTTGGCAGCAGGCTCGCTGCATAGCTGCCTACCATGGTAAACAGCAGGACGAACAGCATCATAACCACACCATTTTTGATGTCAATATTCCGGTTCTTTTTATAGGTCCATGCGCTGACTGCGCTTGCCAGAACGTCACTTGCAAGGCTGATTCCTACAGCGGAATACGCTGGCAAGTCCAAGAAGGTGATTAAAACGGGACTAATCACAGCGGCTGCACTCATTCCTGCAAAGCCGGTCCCAATTCCCGCCCCGGCCCCGGCTAATAAGCAAACCAGTATTTTTGTCACAAGCTGCATGGCAACCCCTCCTGAACCACTTCACGCGCGTGCGCACAAATCCGCTGAAAAATAAGCTGTGTCAGCGCAAATTCAGATTGGGAAAAATCAGCGAACAGGATTTTTCCGAACTGCTCCTGTGCGGCGCGTCCTTCCTCAACAACCGGGCCGGAAGACGGCAGCAGACGCAGATGGATTGACTTCCGGTTCCCCTCCCGGTAGAAGGTTTCGAGCATCTCCCGTGCCGCCAGGCTTTTCAGCGCCGCAGAGACGTGCGATTTGGTAAACCGGCGCAGCCGGACAATATCCGATGCAGTATCATATTCAGAATTATTCGCCAAAAACATCAGAACATCAAATTCCATCTGCGTTAGTCCAAACTGCCTGCATACCGGCTTGACACAAACGGTGTAGGCAGATTTCAAAAGATTCAGGTTTTCAAAAATCTGCATATCAGCGCCCTCTTTTTATCGTTCTGTTTAGAACAACTATAGCGCTAAATATGACTTTTGTCAAGTCCTTTTGTGACAAAAATACAATTATCCCCTCTCCCTCAAAATTATGATTGAAAAAGGTGCTGGAGTGCGATATAATGATTATTAAACCATTTATCACGCAAAAAGAGGGATTCGTATGGATAATCAGGAAAAAATCAGGCTTTTTGAAGAAACGCCCGTCCCAAAAGCGGTTATGACAATGGCAATTCCGACCATTATCAGCTCATTGGTTATGGTGATTTATAATCTGGCAGATACCTATTTTGTCGGAATGCTGAATGACCCTGTACAAAATGCAGCGGTCACGCTGGCAGCCCCTGTACTGCTGGCCTTCAATGCTGTGAACAATCTGTTTGGTGTAGGCACCTCCAGTATGATGAGCCGTGCTCTCGGTCAGAAGGATTACGACACGGTGCAGCGCAGCTCGGCCTTTGGATTTTATTGTTCGCTCATCAGCGGCATCCTGTTTTCCATTGTGTTTACAGCCCTTCGCGGGCCGCTTCTGACGATTCTGGGTGCTGACAGCATCACCCGTGCTGCAACCAGCGAATACCTGAAATGGACTGTTACCTGTGGTGCGGCTCCGGCAATCCTCAATGTGGTATTAGCCTATCTGGTACGCGCGGAAGGTGCCTCCCTGCACGCCAGCGTTGGAACAATGAGCGGCTGCCTGTTAAATATCGTGCTTGACCCGATTTTTATTCTGCCGTGGGGGCTGGATCTCGGAGCAGCAGGTGCCGGACTGGCTACCTTCCTTTCAAACTGCTTTGCCTGCCTGTATTTCTTTGTGCTCCTGTTCAAAAAACGCGGTAATACCTATGTTTGCATATATCCGTCTATGGCCCGTGCCAAGCCTGCGGTCATTGCTGGCATCTGCGGTGTCGGCATCCCCTCCGCCATCCAGAACCTGCTGAATGTGACCAGCATGACGGTACTCAACAATTTCACTTCGGTGTTTGGCTCGGATGCAGTTGCAGCAATGGGCATCTCACAAAAAATCAACATGGTACCTCTGTATATTGCATTGGGTATCTCGCAGGGGATCATGCCACTCATCAGCTACTGCTACGGCAGCGGGAACGCAAAGCGCCTAAAGGATGTCCTCTTCTTCTCTGTACGGATTGCGATTTCCTTTATGATCGTTGCGGCAGCGGGCTTCTATTTCGGTGCAGATACGCTGATTTCTATGTTCATGAAAAATGAATCCATCGTTGCATACGGTGGAAAATTCCTGCACGGGATGTGCCTTGCACTGCCTTTCCTTTGTATGGATTTTCTGGCAGTTGGCGTTTTCCAGGCCTGCGGCATGGGACGGAAAGCATTGGTTTTCGCAGTCCTTCGTAAAATCATACTTGAAATCCCGGCATTGTATCTGCTGAACCTGATTTGGCCGCTGTACGGGCTGGCCTATGCGCAGACGGCTGCCGAGATCGTCCTCAGCATTGCAGCAGTGGTCGTGCTGTTCCGCCTTTTCCGTCAGCTCGACGCACGAAAACAGCCTGCAAAATAAAACGGCCGCTACGGCGGCTTTACTCACGTACAAAATACCGCAGTCACCCCTTCTTCCCGCTTTCCTTTTGGCGGGAAGAAGCCACCAGCCCCCGTCCCGCCCGCAGGCGAGGGAAGGGAGTCCAGAGGGACAAGTCCCTCTGGCGCCGTCTGCGGAAGACCGCCCGCCGCGCAGGCGAAGCAAACGAGCACCTCCGCACTTACAAAATATAATGCGCACCTGCGAAAAATTTACAATTTTGTGACAGTTTTCCGAAGTTCCTGTGCTATAATAGTCCCATTACAAAACGCTGGCTGTCGAAAAGCCATGGGAAGGAAGTCCATCATGGAAATCAATCGTAAAAATTTGCACACAATTCTATGGCTGATCGTATTCGGCACGGTGTTTTATACGGCCATACAGCATCTTGAAATGACATATTTGATTAGCGTTATGAAGCCCTTTCTGTTGGGTGCAGGCATTGCTTTTGTACTCAATGTCCCAATGCGGGCGATTGAACGCTGCCTAGCCGTTCCCAAAAGCAAGATGCCCCCTGCCCTGCGCCGGATTATAAGTCTGCTCCTCACTTTTGCGCTGTTTGTCGGCGTAGTGCTGATTGTATGCCTGATGATTGTCCCGGAGATTGGACGCTCTGCACGGACGCTTGGTGGCTATTTGTCTAATTTTTACGACCAGATCATTCCTTATATCAATGAGATAGCTTCCCTTTTCCCGGAGCTTACCGACCTCAGCAAAACTTGGGAAAGCATTGACTGGCCGGAAACCCTGCGCCAGATTTCATCCTTCCTGTGGAATTTCCTCTGGAACGGCGGACTGATTGACAACACCTTTGGAGCCGCCGCTACACTGATTTCGGCGCTTGCAAATTTCTTTATTGGGCTTATTTTTGCAATTTATCTGTTACTGATGAAGGAAACGCTTGCTCGGCAGCTGAAACGCCTTTGCTATGCGTACCTCCCCGAAGCCCTGGCCGACAATGTGACCGAAATCTGCCGCATGACAGATGATACTTTTTCACATTTTCTTTCCGGGCAGTGTGTCGAAGCTGTTATTCTCGGCACGATGTTCTTTATTGTCATGACCCTTGGGCGTTTCCCCTATGCCCTGATGATTTCCGTCCTGATTGCAGTAACAGCGCTTATTCCGCTGTTTGGCGCTTTTATCGGCTGCGTAGTCGGCGCGTTCCTGATCCTGATTGTTTCGCCGATGAAAGCGGTCTGGTTCCTGGTTATTTTCCTGATTTTACAGCAGCTTGAAGGCAACTTAGTCTATCCGCGTGTTGTTGGCAGTTCTGTCGGACTGCCGTCTATCTGGGTGTTGGCTGCTGTGACGATTGGAGCAAGCACATTAGGCGTTGCCGGTATGTTCATTGCAATTCCGTTATTTTCCGTCATTTATCAAGTCCTTCGGAAGGACAGCGCCAGACGCGTCCGAGAGAAAAAAATTCCTCCCGACAAGCTCGCATAAAAAAACATTTGCCGCCGCATTCCCGTATTGGAATGCGGCGGCATTTTTACGCCTTGTGAATGCGGAACCTTTGCATCGGTGTCCTGCGCGGACAGCGGCAGGGCTCTGCCCTGCACCCGCAATTTTTTCGAGAAAAAATTGAGTAAAAGCTTCTTTTCGCTGCGGCGGGGAATGGGTGCGGTTACAGCTGTATATACATACTACCCCGCCCGCCAAAAGGACGGCGGGCGGGGTGGGAAGCTGCAGCGATTTTTCCGCAGTACAAGTAATAATTTGGGGTTATTCCGTTCCTTCCGGTGTATGTGTGTCTTCTGCTTCATCCGGTGTTTCCGGATCCGCAGTACCATCTCCTGTCTCGGACTCCGGAGCTGATTCAGACGGCATTGTCATCGTGCCGTCCGGCCCAAAAACGTCCGGATCAAGATTTTCCGGGGAGTCCGGCAGCAGGTCATCATCGGATGGCAGTCCGGTTTCAGACAGCTGGTCATGATGCACATCATTCTCCGGCGTCTGTGGTTCTTCCGGCTCTGGTTCACTCTGTTCTGGAATCCCCTGCAAAGCCGAGAAGCGCATCAGGATCGATGCACACTGTGCACGGGTCGCAGTCCCCGCCGGTGAAAGCACGCGCTCTGCCGTTGAGGTACTGCCCAGGATATCAGCATTCACAGCCCAGCGCATCGCCTGTTCTGCCCATCCGGACAATTTTTCTACATCTGTAAAGCTGCTCAAATCCGCAAGCCCGTCCGTACTGATTCCCTTATAATTTGCATAGCGGTACAGCATAGAAGCAAGCTGTTCACGCGTCAGCGTACCGTTTCCGCCGAAAGTACCGTCATTGAATCCGCTCACAACGCCATTCTGGTTTGCCCAGATAACGGCATCCGTGAACCATTCACCTTGCGCCACATCAGAGAACGCATCCGTATAAGATACGGCAGGTGAACCCTCCAGGCGGTAGAGGACGGCGGCAAACATTGCTCTCGTCAGCTGCCCGTTCGGATCAAACCGTGTCGCAGTCGAACCAGCCATCAGGCCATTGTCAAAGCAGTATTTCACCGCGTCAAAATACCAGCTGCCACTCTTCACGTCGTTGAAGTCCATACCAACAGTGACATCAATGATATGTGACGTATTTTTATAGGCCACGGTCAGCTTGCCCGAGCCCGATGTTTCCGCTGCAACAAAGTGTCCATTCAGGTCAACCGTACCAACGCCATCCGTGACTGTCCATTCCAGCAGCTGATCGGCCGAAGCCATCCGCATTCCAAGATGATACAGCCAGGCATCCAACTCGACCTCCTCACCCGGATCAAGTACCAGGGAATTAACCGTTTTTTCGTCACGTTTCAAAACGATAGAATTCACATCATCCGTCACGCAAATCTGTGTCTGCCCGGAAATCCCGCCGGATTCGGCAGACAGTGTGACCGTTCCGGCCTCTGGGTGTGAAAAATAGGTTAGGCTGAGCGGGTCAACCGTACCCGCATTTGCAGTATAAGTAATCTCCCCGCCGGGCATGGATGCTGCCCGGTAGGTGCTGTCTGCGGCGCGAATCGTGAAATCAGTCGGTGCACCGGGCAGCACATAATAATGCGCGGGTTCCAAATAAAAGTGTGCAGGCTGTCCGTCAGGCGTTTCCCTTGAAACCAGGAAAATATAATTTGCGCACTGGCGTTCCGAGCCGTCGGAGGGACGGGAAATAGTCTCCGTCCCATTTGTACCGGGCCGCCGCATACTCATCACGGACGAGCCGCCGCCATCCAGACAGATTGCCTCATTGCAGCCAAGCTGCTGCATTTCCACGCCCAGCTCGTGCGCAGTCAGTCCCGCGCTGTGGGTGGAACTGCTGCCATCATTCTGATAAAGGATCACTGTGCCGTCCGGTTTTACACCGATTGCGGTGCGTCCGGTATGCGATTCCGCACCGTCGATGCCGTCCGGTGTGACCGCACCGCCATGCACCAGGCTTTTTCCGCCGACCGCATAGACCACATCTGACCAGCCCGGTGAGGAGGCTGTCACGGTCAGCGTGACCTCTTCGCCCGGCTGGAAATCGACCCATTCCGCAGTTGACTGCGCCTGCATGGTCATTATCATCTGGTTTTCGCCGATTTCGACCGCACCGGAGGATTCCTCATTAGAAACCACACGCAGCCGGACCGTGCCGCCCGCAGTTACCGGCGTGCTGTCCAGCCGCTCCAGCACCGCGACCCTGCCCGCCTGTGTGGTATGCGTAGTCGTATCATAGTGACGATCCAGCAAATAAATTCCCGCTGCTGTGCGGGTCTTATTATAATAGCTGATTGTAGCCGTCCCACTGGGGCCGGAAAGTTTCATGCCCATAGTCGGCTGGCCGGTTATCGCCGCGCCATTTGATGTAAAGCCAACCGCATACTGCCACGCGTCCGAACTAATGAGTTCGCCGTCCTTAATCACAAGCCCAATCGGGATAGAGGAATTCATGACAAAAAAGTCCGCATTGATTCCGGCAATCACATGATATCCCTGCTGTTCAAGGTATGCCGCTGCGGCAGTGATGGTCGATTTGCTCCCATACAGCCGGTCCGAGGTATAGACGATGATCGGGCTGATAGAGCTGTTTGGTGTATAAGAGATGTAATTGGTCCGCTGTACACCCGCATTGTTTTTGCCTTCGATACGGGTATATGATGTGCCCTGACCAATTTCATAGCCATATTGAAAGGCGTTAGTGAAGGCAGTCGCGCCCGCGCCTGTCATCAGCCAGGAGACTGCCAAAGCAGACGCAAGCATTCGTTGTGCTGTGCGGGAAAAAATCATCATTCACGCTTCCTTAATTTCCGGGGCGGAGGCCGCTCCGCCGTTGTGGCCAGACTGCTGCGCCGAAACAGACGCACCATGTCTTTTCATCAGACCTGTTCCAAAAACAACCATACACCAGCAGCCGGTGTACAAATAGGTTGCGAACAGATTTATTATACAGGATTCGTGCAAAAGATACAAGCATCAATTCCTCCAATTTTTCCGTCCGGAATTTTCAGCCGAATGCTTGACAAGTGAGTTTGCATATGGTAACCTATAGTTAGTAAATGCTAACTCAAGAAAGGAGACGATTCAAATATTTGATTTTTTAATTGCCAATGCAGCAACACTCGTTGTCGGTCTGGCCCTTGCTGCGGTCATGATAGGGATTATATACGGGATATACCGCAATAAAAAGGCAGGGAAAAGTAGCTGCGGCGGGAACTGTTCAGGCTGTCCGTCCTGCACGGCCTGTCATGGACAAAACCAGTAGCGCCCCCCTATCCTCCGCCCGGCAGTGCCTTGCAGCCGCTTATTCATAAAAATCCAGATTTTTCCTTTCCCCATACATGTATTTTCAGGCCGCTGCGGGCACATACTGGTTGTAAACCAAACCAAGGAGGAAAACAATTATGTCTAATGCTCATGCAAATATGGCGATCCGCTGCACGGTGCAGCAGTGCAAAAACCACTCCAGCAGCGCAGACTACTGCTCCCTGGACTGTATCACGGTAGGCACCCACGAAAACAATCCGACCGTAGACCAGTGCACGGACTGCAAGAGCTTCTGCAAGTGCTGACAAAGGTATGTTTGCCGCATTAAGCACGCTTGATGCCATACCATGGAAAATGAACGGTATCAGAAAAAGCGGCTTTATCCGGCAGCGGCAAAAACAATCCGTGCGGTGCTTTCTTTCAAGGATGCACCGCACTTTTTCATGCGTCTAACAAGGCGAGTATCAAAAATCAGGCGGGAGGCATTGCCTCCCGCCTGACTGGTTTCAGCTGTAAAATTTTACAAAATGACACTGCCGCTGTCAGACAATCGGGTCTCCAGGCCCAAATACCGGCCCTTCCGGATCGGACGCAGGCGGCGGTGTAACCGGCTCCGGCGTTGGCTCCGGCGCCACTGGCTCCGAAACAACTGGCGTTGAGGGTTCAGCAGGTGCAGGCGTCTCGGAAACAGCCGGTTCCTGTGTCCCCCCGGCTTCGCCGGATGTATTGGTTGACGGAGTCTCAACAGGTGCAGTCGGGTCTGCCGGAAGGACGCCCTCTGACGGCTCTGTTGTCGAAGAGTCATTATACAAGATCAGTTTATCGCGCTTCCGATAATTCGAGGTGTTGGCTTTCACAGTCGTACTCTGCCCATTTTCGGTAATAATTTTGAAAGTTTCCGTGCGGTAGCCGGTTGAACCGGACTGGTCAACCTTTTCCGTGCCGGGCTTGAGCGAAGTATCCTTCTGCCGGACTGTGGTCCATTTTGTCGTAGAAAGCGTATTGGTCTTGATTTCCACTGTTTTATCGGTGGTTTTTGTACCAACAATGCTCATTTTGCAATACGAACCTTCCCTGCTGGCCAGTATTTTGATTGGGTACTCGGTATCATTCACAAACCGGAAATCCAGCGTACCCCATGAAACCGTTGCATCCTCTCCAAGCGGCGTATAGGAAACGGTCATGCCGTGATTGCTGCGCTCTGTCACCTTCAAATCGGCGCGCAGCACCGCCATATACAGCGTAGAGGACGGCTGGCAAACACCTCCGCCGAGGCCTTCCTCCAAACGTCCCGAAACGAAAATACCTGCCTCACGGAATCCGCGTGCCGCTGTGCGCTGCCCTACTACATTATTATAGGAAAATTCATCGCCAGGGTTCAGCACGGTACCGTTAATATAATTACATGCAAGCTCCACGTTGTGGGTACGTGATTTCTCATTGGGATTCAGCTTGGTTTCAGATGCGGCGAGCGTATCACGGAACAGCAGTGACTGAAGCGTCTCGGTGTCAACCTCTGCCGGGGTAAGCTCAAGCGGAATGCTGAATTCACCCGTAGTCGCATCGCCTATGATAGCCTTTGCATTCTCAATATCCATTTTCACGCCGTCCACACCGGGTACGACGGTCACGCCGTCGGTTGTGTCCAGCGTCGCGCTTTTGGGCTCGGTCTCTATTTCGGACTGGATTGCAGCAAGATCAATCGGGTCCTGATTCTGAATGCTGGCATCCACAGTAACGGGCGAAAGGTCCATCACTTTCAGCTTGTCGACCAGCTGCTCCTCCAGGGCCGGACGGTCTGCAAAGGAAATGCCCGGTGAACCCAGATTAACCACCAGCTGATCCTCTACTACCTCATAGCTGGGCTGTACAGGGCCGTCAAAGGTATCGCCTGCAATCTGATCCAGCCATCCGGTAAGGGCACGCCGGTCAACATCCATCGTCATTTCAACATCAGCGCCGCTAAAGCGCGCCTTGACAATATTGAGTGCGCGGGTGATCGGGTCGCCCTCTCTGCCGTACAAAAAGGCCGCGCGTGCGGATTCATTGGCATCCACGCCGCCAACAACCTCGCTGACAGGCAGCTCAAAAGTAAAATCATCCATTTGCAGCGTCAGCTTGCCAGCCCCCTGCGCATCGAAGCTGCTCGAAATCAGGTTTGCTGCTTCATTCATGCTCATGCCGCCGACTTCAATCCCGCCGACCTCAACGCCCGGAAAAACCGTGCGGCAAAGAAAAGCATATGCGCCAAAGGCACCCACACCGCCGACCGCGAGCAGGAACAGCAGCATCATAGCAACCATTGGGCCGCCTCCGCCGCGTTTCCGGCGGGGACGTTCGTCGTAATAATCGTCGTAATCATCCCTATGTACAGGCTTTTTCTTTGCTTTTTGGGTCTGTGCAGGCTTCCTTGCCGCCGTGCGCTGCGCAGAACTTGCGCGGGAGCCTGCCCCACGCTGTGTAGAAGCCGCAGCCACCTGCATCTGCGGCACCTGCGGCATCGGAGGCGCCTGCGCGGGGGCCGGCTGAACCGTGGCGGGCTGCCGCTGCGGCATCCGCAGTGTCGGTTCCTCTGACGCACGCGGTACATAAGCAGGCGGCTCTGCGGCGTAATATTCATTCAGGATGTCGTCCACACTGAGCGCATCCCTTCTATCATCGTTCATTCTCTATAACCTCTTTTCTGACAATCGGTTCCTCCTATTTCCTATTGTATTCTATTTTCAGAAAAAATACAATAGGATTTTGATAACAGAAAAATGACAATTTGACTGCTGTTTTTGGCAGGGTGTCAAAAAAGCTGCTTATCGCTGGAGCCAGCTGGGTTTTTCCCGCATACGGACACCCGCCGCGAGGCCAAGGGCAATATACATCGTGACAACAGAAGAACCGCCGTAGCTGAAAAGCGGCAGGGTCAATCCGACAATCGGGAACAGGCCCAGGCACATGAAAATATTCTCAAATGTCTGAAAAAGGAACATTCCCGCAATCCCCGAAGCAACCAGGGTGGAAAACGTCGTCGCGCCTGTATAGCTGACATAAAACAGCCGGAGGATCAGCAGGCAAAGCAGGGCAAGAATCAGCGAACAGCCAATAAAGCCGAATTCCTCCCCTGCTGCGGAGAACACAAAATCGGTCGAGCTGGCCGGCAAAATTCCATATTGTACCTGATTGCCTTGCAGGAAACCGCGCCCGGTCAGCTGTCCGGCCCCCAGTGCGATCCTGCTTTGCAGGGTCTGGTAATAAATATCCTTATCGATTGATGGGTCAAAAATGACCAGAATCCGCTTGATTTGATAGACGCCCATCATCCGCCAGATGAACGGGACCGCTGCAACAACCAGCACCATCCCGCCTGCAAACCATTTCAATGACAGTCCGGCCGAAAAGAGCATGATTGCAGCAATCGCAATATATGCCAGCGCCATGCCGGCATCATCTGAGGATAGAATGATAACGCCCACGATCAGGCCAAGATGAAGCCCCAGCGGAAGCAGTGTTTTCCAATGGTTCAGGCTGTCAAACACACTGGCCAGGTGGGCGGCAAAGGTGCAGATAAAAATCACCTTGCCGACCTCTGCGGGCTGGATCCCAATGCTGCCGAAGCGGAGCCAGCTGTGGTTACCGCCTTCCGAATAGCCAAGCGGCGTATACAGCGTCAGCTGTAACAGGATATTGAGCACATAAAACAATTTCCAATACCGCGCCATTGATTCGAGATCGACAATGGAGACAAAAATAAAACAAACAACGCCCAGCAGGATTGCACCCAGCTGCACCTTAAAGCGGGTCAGCGAGCCGGAGGCAAAGGTCGTCGAATATACCAGCGCCAGACTGAAGCCTGAGCACATCAGTGCCAGGAACAGCAGGTACAGGTCCGTATTCCTTAAATAGCGAAAGACAGAGCGCATGGATCTGCCCCTTTCTTTTTGAGATGGCACCTGCCCCGGATACCGGCAGACAGGTTTTATGATATCTTTTATATCATACCACATCCCGCGCAGGATTGCGAGAGGGAGATTGTGAAATTTTATCATTATTTCCCGGATCACGGTACACGGTAGGACAAGCTGGTAATCTCTCCGTGGTTTACCAGCTTATTTTATAGTTCCTCTTGTATTCCGCAAATAATTGTGTTATGATAAAAACAGGACGAAAAGGAGGGTGTTTCGCCATGAAAGTTTCAACCAAAGGACGCTATGCGCTGCGTCTAATGATCGACCTTGCAGAGCACGACAGCGGCGAATACATTCCGCTGCGCGACATATCGGACCGGCAGGGGATCTCTATAAAGTATCTGGAGCAAATTGTCACCCAGCTGAGCCGGGCAGGTTTCCTGCGCTCGGTACGCGGAGCGCAGGGCGGATACCGGCTGGCACGCAGGCCGGAAAACTACACAACGGGGGAAATCCTGCGTATTACAGAGGGCGACCTTGCCCCGGTTGCCTGCCTGACTGACGAGAATTCCCGCTGCCCGCGCGAAAGTGAATGTGCCACGCTTGATTTCTGGAAGGGCCTGCATGGGGTCATCAACAATTATTTAGACAACATTACGCTTGATGACCTTGTCGAACGCCACCATGTGAAAATGGGCGGCGATTACTCCATCTGAGTCCCCGGAGTGCGTTTGAAGGCTGCCGCTGTGCTTATGTTGGAGATTACCGTTTTATCCGCCTACGCGGCGGGCGGTCTTCCGCAGACAGCGCCAGAGGGACTCGTCCCTCTGGACTCCCTTTCATCGCCTGCGGGCGGGACGAAGGGACGGCTTCTCTTTCTGCATGTGGGGGTATCAAACACACTCTGATAAAAATTCATTATTCCTATTGACTTCCATAGAAATGGGGTATATACTATAGCATAGTAATCAAATAGGAATTTAGGAGATAGAGTCTATGAGATTTCTGTTCGGGCTCCTGCTCCGAATTGGCTGGCGCAACGGGCGAATGTGCATCTTTTAATTAAGGTAAGCTATTTGCAGTAAAAACAACCAATCAACAGGAGTGTCACATTATGAACAAAAAGTATCAGAAAAATTACCGCTTTGAAACCTTGCAGCTGCACGTCGGACAGGAACAGCCCGACCCCGCAACAGATGCACGCGCTGTGCCGATCTATCAAACTACCTCGTATGTATTCCGGGATGCGGCGCACGCTGCCGCCCGGTTTGACCTTTCCGACGCGGGCAATATTTACGGCCGTCTGACCAATCCAACACAGGATGTACTCGAAAAGCGCATCGCAGCGCTGGAAGGCGGCGTTGCAGCACTCGCCACAGCTTCAGGCGCAGCGGCGATTACCTATGCCATTCAGGCGCTTGCGCAAAACGGCGGGCACATTGTCGCACAGAATACCATTTATGGCGGCAGTTACAACTTGCTTGCGCATACCCTGCCTCCATTCGGCGTAGAGACGACCTTTGTCAATATACACGACCTGAAAGCAGTTGAAGCCGCAATCCGTGATAATACCAGGGCCGTTTATATCGAAACGCTGGGGAATCCAAACAGTGATATCCCGGATATTGACGCTATCGCAGAAATTGCCCACCGGCACGGTCTCCCGCTGGTGATCGACAACACCTTCGGCACCCCCTATCTCATCCGCCCGATTGAACATGGAGCAGATATCGTAGTACATTCGGCCACCAAATTCCTCGGCGGGCATGGGACCACCCTCGGCGGCATTATCGTTGACAGCGGCAAATTCGACTGGAAGGCAAGCGGCAAATATGCCCCCATTGCGGACCCCAATCCCAGCTATCACGGCATCAGCTTCGTACAGGCAGCAGGCCCGGCAGCTTTTGTCACCTATATCAGGGCAATCCTCCTGCGCGATACCGGCGCAGCAATCTCACCGTTTAACGCTTTCCTGCTGCTGCAAGGTATTGAAACCCTGTCCCTTCGCCTCGACCGTCATGCGGAAAATACCAAACGGGTCGTTGAATATCTCGCCAGCCACCCGCAGGTCGAGCGGGTCAATCATCCTTCCCTGCCCGGCCATCCCGACCATGCGCTGTATGAAACATATTTCCCTCATGGCGGCGCATCTATCTTTACCTTTGAAATCAAGGGCGGCATCCGGCAGGCCCACAAATTTATTGACAGCCTGCAAATCTTTTCTCTGCTTGCAAACGTTGCCGATGTCAAAAGCCTTGTCATCCATCCCGCAACGACCACCCATTCCCAGATGAATGAAGCAGAACTGGCTGCCTCCGGCATCAAGCCAAACACCATCCGCCTGTCTGTCGGAACCGAACATATTGACGATATCCTGGAAGATTTGGAGGGCGCATTCGCCAGCCTGTAAGGAACGCAAAACATGCTGAATTTTTTAATCTGCATTCCGGGAGGTTCCAAGTCTACAGTCATACCTTATTATGAAAGGAAGCGCATTTACTGCTATGTCAAAAATTTACCGCACTGCCTCCGAGCTGATCGGCGGCACGCCGCTGCTCGAATTAACAGGCTATGAAAAAAAGAGGAATTTGGGAGCGACTATCCTTGCGAAGCTCGAATATTTTAATCCGGCGGGCTCCGTAAAGGACCGTATTGCAAAGGCAATGATTGACGAAGCCGAACAGAGCGGGAAACTGACCCCTGATACGGTTATCATTGAACCGACATCGGGCAATACGGGTATTGGCCTCGCCTCCGTTGCGGCAGCACGCGGCTACCATCTGATTCTGACCATGCCCGAAACGATGAGCGTGGAACGCCGCAACCTGCTGCGGGCCTATGGTGCCCAGCTGATTTTAACGGACGGCTCCATGGGCATGAAAGGTGCAATCGCCAAAGCAAATGAACTGGCCGCCGAGCTGCCGAAAAGCTACATCCCAGGGCAGTTCAGCAATCCTGCAAATCCAGCTATCCACAAAGCAACGACCGGCCCGGAAATCTGGAAAGATACCGACGGTAAGGTGGATATTTTCGTCGCAGGTGTCGGCACCGGCGGCACGCTGACCGGCGTAGGACAATACCTCAAGGAGCAAAACCCCAAAATTCAGATCGTTGCGGTGGAACCTGCGACCTCCCCCGTACTCTCTACCGGAAAAGGCGGCCCGCATAAAATCCAGGGAATCGGTGCGGGATTTGTGCCGGAAGTGCTGGATACTACTATTTATGATGAAATTATACCGGTCTCCAACGAAGACGCTTTTGCAGCCGGACGCGAAGTCGGACGCGCAGATGGTATTCTGATCGGTATCTCTTCCGGGGCTGCTATCTGGGCGGCAACCGAACTCACCCGCCGCACTCAAAACAAGGGCAAGGTCATTGTTGCCCTGCTGCCGGATACCGGTGACCGCTATCTTTCAACGCCCCTCTTTGCCGATTAACAAGGATGCCTGCAGGCATTTCGTACCAGTATACTCTGCCGGATATGCTTTCCCAGCTGTCCGGCAGATTTTTTCTTTGATGGAAACTCCCCGGCAACAAGCGCTGACAGATTTTGAATCAAATTTTACAAATACCCCTCCCCTATTTATAACAAAAATTTTTAAGAGATGCATCTTGACAAATGCCATATTAGGTAATAAAATGTATTCTGTTATTTCCTTAATGCGTAAATTTAGAAAGTGCATAAGTCTAATAATTTTCTGCAAAACAAGTGAAAATAACGGTTCGGAAAATTGTATGAATATGCCTTTTTAAATACTATTTTGTTATTATAACAAAGAAGGTGTCGTTTTGATCAAATCCTTTTTTCTTGCAGGCTTAATCGGATTGACAACCGTTTCACTGGTTTCCGGCTGTACAGGCGGGCATTCAGAGAGTGCCTACTGCACCGGGCTTACGCCCGCACTTTCCGTACCCGCAGCTGATGTCAACCCAATCCTTTACCGCAATTCGTTTATATCCGAAAAGGCAATAGAACAGCTGTGGCAGTTTGGGATCCCCCTAAACCCGGACGGAAAAGACGCATCAGAACACAACGATGAACTGGAACTTCAGCTTTACTTTGCCGAACATGAAACCTATGCAGCTGCATATGACCCATTAACCTATGAAAAGAAATGCCTGGAATACAACCATCTTGACTTGCGCTTTGCTGCACTTGGTTTCGATGTACTGAACAGCGACGAGGCAAATGTCTTATTTGGAAACAAACCCTTAATAAAAGAACCCCAATCTTTTACATCTGAAACACCGCCGCTTTCCCTTTTATCAAAAACGCCCTTACAAAATCCCTTAAAACCTGTATGCATTACGCAAAACAATGATTCTGTTTATATCCTCAGCAACACGCCAGACACGGTATCTGATACCGTAACGGATACCGTCATCTTTTCTTTCGATCCGGAAACGGCGGAAACACAGGAGCTGTTAACCCTATCTGATAAAGGCCATTGGTGCGGCGAGCTGAATGCAACCGATCATTCCCTGTTTTGGGTTTTCTCGGATTCAACAGCCGTCCGAATTATGCGCTATGATCTCCAAACAGCAGAACAGACCATCCTGCGTGAATTTCCACCGGATACCGTCATTGTCTTGAGTTCAGATGATCGGTATTTATCCTGGCTTGAAATGGAAGGCACTATCAAAAAGATACATATTTTTGACACGCAGTCCGAGGAATTTCAAACATTTGCTGCCCCTCAGCGGACAGTTTCCCCCTACGGCCGCGCTGAACTGACCGACCATATACTGATTTCCCGCGAGGCGAACAGGTATGATCAGATCCTATGCGCCTATGATTTGGATCAAAAACAATATCTGGCCCGGCTGGACGTTGAGGAGCCATTGGATGTTGTTTCCCCACAGGCAAATCAAAACTGGATCGTTTGGACAAATAAAAGGCGCGATGCTGTTTATGCATATCACATCCCGCTTCAAAAATTCTACAAATTTGAGGATTCCCTTTTTGTATTCTCCCTTCATTTATATAATAACCATGTATTTGTAAACGACCGCACTTCAAATAATATTTTATGCTATAATCTGGACACCCAGGGAAAAAGCGCAATCCCATCAGAAGAAACCGTCCCGCTGACCCTGGGGAATTGGGGCCCGGCAGGGCTTATATTCTGGGAAGGGCAATCCGGCAATCTCATTCATTTTATAAAAACACCTTAATTAGACTGCCCTTTCAGAATCGGCTGCATCAATAAATACCAATACTGCCCCCCTCACAGGAAAAATCACACTGCATGGGTTTAGAATGCCCAATTTCCGGTTATCCTGTATCCTAGAATACGGAGCAGGAGGAAACCAATGGTTAAAGGAATTTCCAAGCGGGTCGTCGTCGTACAACCCGAAGATTCAGCAGTATTTGAACAGGCAATCTTCATCGTCCGTGATGGGGAACGTCAGGATATTATAAAGGAAGCAAATGCCGTTGCCGAACGTTACCTGCGGCAGAGCGGCCAGCGGGTACGCCGCTACCGCAAGCATTATACCGGCCTGCAAATGCTTCTCAGTGCGGGCGGCGGAGCGCTGCTGACCGCGCTGGTATGGGTCGCGACTGCGCTGTTCCTGTAAAAAAACTATGAAAATTTGGCCGCCGCCCTTGCCTGGGCGGCGGTCTCGTATTATGATTAGAAAGTAAAGATTCAGGAGGGGTGCAGGCCATATGACCATAGCGAGCTTTTTAGAGATGTTTCAGCGGTTTGGGCTGCTGTTTATCGCAGCCGTCTGCTTTCTGGAGCACTTGAATTTGCCGGGGTTTCCGGCTGGCGTTATCATGCCGGCTATCGGCGTACTGGTGCAGCAGAGTGCACTGAACCTGGCACTGGCCCTGACCCTCTCGGTCGCGGGCAGCGTTGCCGGAAGCTACGTCCTGTACCTCATCAGCTTTTACGGCGGCGTAAAAGTTATGCACCGCCTGTTTGGCAAAAGCGAACGGTTTCAGGGCTTTGTCACCCGCTGCCAGGAAAAAATTGAACAGCATCAGGCAAAGGGGCTATTCCTATGCCGTCTGATCCCGGTTCTGCGGACGATCTCCTCCATCCCGGCGGGGCTGTTCCGCGTCCCGGCAAAGGATTTTCTGCTGTGGTCCGGACTCGGTATCACGGTCTGGAATTCTGTCCTGATCGGCTTCGGTTACCTCGGTGCAAATGTGATCCTCTCACGCATATGAATTTTTCAAGGCCTTTTCCGTCGGTTTTCGTTGGAAAAGGCCGTTTTACTGACCCTACATGAAAGAAATCCGCTTGTAACTGAGTTGTAGTTTGTAAAGCAGGCGCTTTTGTGGTAGAATAAGTAAGATTAAAAAGAGGAGAACGAGCGAACGTTATGAAAATCGGAACTCTCACGCTTTCCGGCCGGGTGCTGCTCGCGCCGATGGCGGGTGTGACCGACTGTGCCTTCCGGCAGATCTGCCGGGAGCAGGGTGCTGCACTGACAGTAACCGAAATGGTCTCTACCAAAGCCCTATGGTTTGGTGACCGGAAGTCCCCTGCCCTTCTGCGGCTCGCTGAAAATGAAAAACCGGCTGCGGTACAGATTTTCGGCTCTGACCCGGAAACCATGGCATGGGGGGCGCAGAAAGCACTTGCGCTTTCCGGCTGCGCGGTGATTGACCTGAATATGGGCTGCCCCGCGCCTAAAATCGTAAATAACGGGGACGGCGCAGCGCTGATGAAGGACCCGGCAAAAGCCGCCCGCATCATCGAGGCTGTTAAAAAAGCGGTTCCCGTACCGGTCACGGTCAAATTCCGGCTGGGTTGGGACGCTGAAAACAAAAATTATCTGTCATTCGCAAAAATGGCAGAACAGTCTGGCGCCGACGCCGTTACCGTACATGGACGGACACGGGCCCAGCAGTATGAAGGCTGTGCAGACTGGGACGCTATCGCACAGGTCAAGTCCGCGCTGCAAATCCCAGTCATTGCCAACGGCGATGCCTCGACCCCAGAGGCCGCGCGGGCGCTTCTCCGACATACGGGCGCAGATGCGGTGATGATCGGCCGGGGCGCACTGGGTGACCCATGGATTTTTTCCCGTACCAATGCGCTGCTGACGGATGGCGTACTGCCTGACCGTCCCGCTTTCCCGGAACGGTTGGAGACAGCTGTCCGGCAAATTGAACTGGCAGCAGCAGACAAAGGGGAGCATATCGCGCTGCTGGAAGCCCGCAGGCACGTAAACTGGTATCTAAAAGGTGAGCCAGGCCTCAAGCCCTATAAAGCGCGTATTTCTCAACTTTCTTTCCTGTCGGAGCTTCACGCGCTGGCAGCAGAACTAAAAAACCACTATACCCACGTATAGAATGGATTCACCGCAGCCATCCCCTTCGTCCCGCCCGCAGGCGATGAACGGGAGTCCAGAGGGACAAGTCCCTCTGGCGCTGTCTGCGGAAGACCGCCCGCCGCGCAGGCGGACAAAACGATAACTCCAGCACACACATTAGAAAAGAAAAGGAGGTGGTGCAGTGGCTGACGAAAAAGCACTGATGCAACGCGCACAGCAAGGGGATACCGACGCATTTGAATACATCGTCACCGCCTATGAGCGCAAGGTGTATGCGCTCGCGCTGCGCTCAACCGGTTCAGAGGCCGATGCCGCTGATTTGACGCAGGAGGTTTTCCTGCGTGCATGGCGCTCGCTCAGCAAATTCCGCGGCGACAGTGCCGTATCTACCTGGCTGTACCGCATTACAATGAACATTTGTATTGATTTTTCCCGCAGAAAAACGGTACAGCCAGTGCCGCTGACCGATGAGGAAGGGACCGAACTCCCACTCCCCGACAACAGGGCCGCGCATTCCCCCGAGGCCGCACTGGAACAGCAGGAGCTTTCTGCGGAATTACAGTCCGCTTTGCAGGAACTTTCCGAAGAACACCGGCAGGCAATCCTGCTGCGCGATATCTCAGGCCTCAGCTATCAGGAAATCGGGCGTATGCTGTCACTCGAAGAAGGTACGGTCAAATCACGCCTTTCCCGCGCCCGCAGGAATTTACGAAGTATTTTAATCAAACGAGGGAACATTTCTCTGCCCTCTGCGTCCAAAGAACAGGAAAGGAGGCAAGGGAATGGCTGAATGTGAAAAAATAATGCTGCTGTGTGAGGAATCCCTCGACCGCACATTGACCCCGGAAGAACAGCGGGTGCTTGACCGGCATCTGGCAGGCTGCCCTGCGTGCGCAGCCTATCTTGCCGATCTGCGTTTCCTGTCAGGCTCCCTCGGCGAACTGCCGGACCCCCCCACAGGTCTGCATGAACGCATCATGTCCAGTATCCGTACAGAGGCAAACAGCGGTACGGTTGTCCAGCTTCACCGCCCGGGTGCACGGCGGACGCAGGTATTTACCATGCTGGCCGCAGCAGCCGCCTGTGTGATGCTGGTATTATCCGGCGCATTGGGCAATCTGATGAACAGTCTTCATTTACAGGTAGGCGGCGGAGGTTCCAGCAGTGCCGCAGCAGGTGGCATGGAAGCATCTGCAGAAAGCGGTGCCGCTAATACGGCAAGCCCTGCTGATGCGGCAAGTCCTGCCGCTCCAACAGACACTGCCGATGCAGGTATGTCAGACGGTGCTGCCGTCCCCCAAACTGCTGCGGAATCCAATACGCCCCGGGCTGCTAAATTTTCTGCACCCACGGAACC
This sequence comes from uncultured Clostridia bacterium, assembly GCA_910589115.1. Lineage (GTDB taxonomy): Bacteria > Bacillota > Clostridia > Oscillospirales > Butyricicoccaceae > QXXE01. The sequence goes on from CAJUSB010000003.1 coordinate 41,535, forward strand.
TATAACCGTCCCCGAAACATCTGCCGATAACGGAACGGCACCGCCAGCAGCTGAAGAAAACAGCAGCACCGTACCATCCCCCTCCGCAGACGACAGCACTGCGGAAATCGATGCCCATATCATGTCCCGCTCGGCCAGCCCTGCTGACTCCGGCCAGCCGCAGGTCGCCGCTTTCATCAATGAGATCATGGCCGGGGAGAGCTTTGCCGCCTGCTATCTGGTAGAGGGCGGACAGTCGCTCCCCGAAATCGGCCAGGAACAGCAGCGGGATTCCCTCTACGCATATTACGTGCTGGACAACAACCCTGCACAGCTGGAAACCCTGCTGGATACGCTCAAAAAAGCAGGCTGTACCGTCAGCCTTTATACAGAGGACGGCGTCCTCTGGAACGAAACCGCTAAGCAGGTTATTTTCGCCGTCCGACTCACCAGCTGACCATTGTACCGCACAGCACAGCAACCCCCTTGGAAATTTCTCCGAGGGGGTTTATCATAGAATAAAAGAAGCTCAGCGCACCCGCAGTGCATCAATCCGGTCAGGGTCCGGTGTAACATAGGCCGTCTGATAGACGTGATAAATGACAAACCCCGGCCTTGCACCCGTGGGTTTTTTGACATACCGGACCGGCGTATAATCCACCGGGACAAGGCTTGAAGTACGCGCCTTAGAATGATAAGCGGCAATCATTGCAGCCTCGGTCATTGCCTGATCGGTCGGCTCACGGCCATCGGCCACCAAAATAACGTGCGACCCATGAATTTTCTGCGTATGAAACCAAATATCAGACTTAAAGGCCGTTTTCATGGTCAAGAGGTCGTTTTGCAGATTGTTTTTGCCTGCAAACACAGCAAATCCATCACTTGTCCGATACTCGTATGGACGGGCGCGCACCGGTTTTATACGCTGATTTTTCTGCTGCTTGTTTGACAGCACACCGGTCTGGCGAAGCTCTTCCCGCAGCTGTGACAGATCCTGCTCACACTCTGCCTCCCCAATGGCGGCCAGCACGCTTTCCAGATAATCAACGTCGCGCTCCCCCTGCTCAACCTGTACGGTCAGAACCGTTTCTGCAGTTTTTGCTTTATTATATAGTTTATAATACCGCTGTGCATTCTGCTGCGGGGAAAGGCGGATATCCAAATCAATCTCAATTTCCGGGCAGGACTCGTCGAAATAATCTATCACTTTGACCCGGCTCATCCCCTTTTCCAGCTGGTAAAGGTTGGATGTAATCAGATCGCCCAGACGCTTATGCCGCGCCCGGTCAGCGGTATCCAACAGCTCCTGACGCTGCGCTGCCAGCTTGCGCTGCGCCCGGTCACGCGCATTCGTAACCGTGCGGATCAGGTCGGAAGCCTTCCGATTCATGCGCTCGGCGCTGCTCTTTTTCTCATAATAAGCCGAAAGCAATGCGGAAAAGCTGCTCTCCGGTACGACAGACATCAATCCGCCATACTGCGTGATCGGGAAGCAGGAAAAATCAAATACCGTCCCTTCCTCCCGGCGGACCAGAAGATAAGGCCGTCCCTTATTGCCACGCACAAAGTCTGTAAAATCTGAAAAAATCCGGCCAACCGATTCCCGTTCCTGCTCAGACAGGCGGCATACGGGTTTATCAGCTTCTCCCACAGCACGGCAGGACAACTCCCGGCAAAGCAGCGGTGACAAGCCAAGCAGATGTCCGAGCAGCCATTTATCCAATCCCTTCTCACTCGCCTCTGTCCGCAGGGCGGCCGCCAGCCCCGCCCCGGAAAGCGTCAATGGATCGGCCTTTCCCTCCTGCGCAGGCGGCATTCGGTAAAACAGCCCCGGCAAAACCTGTCGCTTGCCTGAAATGTCGCTGTCCACCCGGCGGATTGCATCAATAATCCGCCCATCATCCCCCTGCAGGATCAGGTTTGAATATTTCCCCATAAGCTCGATATTCAGGTATTTTTTACAGGGAACGCCCAACTCGTCAGCAGTATCCAGTTCAAGCACAGCCATACGCTCCAAAGCGGGCTGACGCACGGAAACAATTTTTGCCCCCTGAATATGCTTGCGCAAAAGCATACAAAACATCGGCGGTGACGGCGGATTCTCAATGTTCTTTTCTATCAAATGAATGCGCGGCGCAGAAGCGGCAACCGAAATCAGCAGGCGTTTTGCCCCGCCCCGTCCGCGGACGGCCAGCACGACCTCCTCCCGGTCAGGCTGGTATACCTTTTCAATCCGCCCGCCTGCAAGCCCTTCATCCAGCTCGCCGAGCACCGCGCGCAATGTGACTGCATCCAACGGCATATAATCACTCCTCTCACAGCAGCTGCTTTCCAGCGCAGGCCGCCAGGCAAATGCCCTGCGGCCTACTTACACAAACTGGATACAATCCTTATGAACGGCGGATACCTGCGTATCCAGCGCCGGAAACGCCTCTCCGATACGCTCCGCAAAGACGGCAGCTACCGGGTTTTCCGTTGGAAAATGTCCCGCATCTACCAGCGTCAGCCCAAGCGACTGGGCCCTCTGCATGATATCATAAGAACAATCACCAATTACAAACGCCTGCGCACCCTTTTCCAGTGCAAAATCCATCAGCTTGCCGCACGCACCGCCGCCAACTGCTACACGCAGAATTTCCCGGCCGCCGTCCGTAAAACGTACACCGCCTGCATGAAGCGCATGTTTGACAAACGCTGCAAATCCAGCAGGCTGCATTGCGTCCGGCAGTACGCCGACCCGTCCCAGCAGCCCCTGCTCTCCCGCGCCCATAGGGACAACATCCCGCAGGCCAAGCGCCGCCGCCAATGCATCATTAACGCCGCCCTCTGCACAATCCGCATTTGTATGCATGCAAATAACGGAAATATCTTCCCTGATTGCCCGGCGAAGCGTGCGCCCTGCCGCATCGTCTTCCGTAACGGCTTTCACCGATGTGAAAATCAACGGGTGATGCGCTACAATTAACTGTGCACCGGCTTCGGCCGCCTCTGCAACAACAGCCTCGGTCACATCCAGTGCACAGAGTACCCGCTCCACTGGCTGGCTGCGGCAGCCAGTCATCAGGCCGACATTATCCCAGCTCTCCGCAAGTGCATAAGGCGCAAACCCTTCCAAAAAAAGCAATACATCCTGTACTGTTATCATTTTAATTCCTCCAACCGTATCCGAAGTGCAGCAACCAGCGCCGCCTGTTCCGCCATCCGTTCCGGGGCAACGCCCGTACCCGACTGCATCCCACGCAGCGCAGCCTGCTCCTGGGCCAACACCCCGGAAAGATATTCCCCGGCGAGCGGGTCCGCCAGCAGCAGCCCAGGCGCAAGTGCATCCACCTGGCAAAGCGTATGCACCGGGCCGCCGCCCCGTGCGGCAATCACAAGGTAATGCTTTCCATTTTCCCTGCAAATGCACTCCTTCTCCGTGTGGAAGCCGTGCCCCGCAAGCCAGCGCCGCAGCACGGGAAGCATCGTCATCGCCTGCAGCACCAGCAGATGACGGCCTGACTGCGTCCACGTGGCAGCCGCCAAAATCTCCGCAATGGTTTCGCCGCCCATCCCCGTTATGGTAATGGCATCGCATTCCTCCGGTGTGATCCCATCAAGCCCCGCCGCCAGCCGCAGGGAAAGCGCGGCACCATGTTCCCGGGCATTGCGTTCCGCGTGTGCAAGCGGGCCGGGGCGGATATCTGACCCAATCGCCGCACTCACCCGCCCTGACAAAAGCAGATGTATCGGTAGCTTGCCGTGATCCGTCCCGATATCCGCCAGCCGCGCCCCCTGCGGGACCAATGATGCCGCCAGCGCCAGCCGCGGGGTCAATGTCATGCTCTCCATAATGTCTCACCTTTTGAAAATGCCCGCCGCAGGAACGCGGCGGGCAGCCCGTTTTTATTCACCAAAATGCTGTTTGAGTTTGCCAAGCAGCTCGTCCACATCCGTACCGTGTACCATGCAGGCCTCCTCAATACTCTCCGCCTGGGAGTGCGGGCAGCCAAGGCAATGCATCCCAATCTCCATAAAATACTTCGCAGCCTGCATGTCGCGGGCCAGCACCTCGCCAATTGTACTCTCTTTCGTAATCGCAGCCATGATAGACCCTCCTTGATTTTTTATCGTATCTATTATACTTCCAAAAACGACGGATTTCAATGCAAAATACAGAAAAGTTTTCTGCTCTTTTCCCTTTTCCGCCGGAGGGTCCAAATACGCTGCCTGCCACTCCCCGTGTTTACAACAAAAACAAAATGCCTGCCAATGCAAAAAACAGAACGAAATATAGAGCCGCCTGCCGCCGTCCCCGGCGTTCATAGTGCCAGTATTCCACCCCGATAATGAGCGGCACCACACAAAACCGCAGCAAAAAATCCATTCAGCCGCCCCTCCTGCTTCCGATATTGAAATGCGCCGCACCGGCGGGCATACGGCCCGGATGCAGCGCTTCTATTCTATCAATATGCAGCAGCAAGCCAAAGGTTTCTTGGCGGACAGGTTCAAAGCCATGTTTGAGAATTGTCCATGCACCCGTTGACAAGTCTTTTCCGCCATACTGCGGTTAAAAATCCATCGCCGCTGGGCGCATTGCCAATCATCAAGCATGACCTAAGACCGAAAAAATATTTTCCCGATTTTCTGCGCTTCATTGAATGCCAGGGCACACGGACGGTCAAGGCGAAGTTTCTGATAAATCCAGTCTAGCGCCATTGTTGTCTTTTGGTACAATTCGTCACTGGTCTGGAACTCCCCCTGGCTGTCATCCGCCTGAAACATGATCTTTCCGGTATGAATCCGCTTCTCAATCAGCAAAGCCAACTCGTTGAACGACCGCACAATACTGCCCGTCGCATGGAAATAATTCAGGCGTGTCGCCGTGCATTCCGGCAGAGTGCCGATCGGCAGGTGATCTTTCAGAATCGCTTCTGTTGTAACATTAAAATAATCATAGCTGATATGTCCGATACCCCGGTCAAACAGGTTATCCCAGGTCGGGTCTACATGATAAGATTCCCCCTGTATTTTGACAAGGTTCCATGCATGATAACTGTCATCCGTATAATGCTGGTCTGGGTCCGCCTGTCCCAGTACGACGATGCATTTAATCTCATATTCATTGCAGAGCAATTTGAAAGCCTTTGCAATCCCTTCACAAACCGCACGTTTTTCCAGAAAGGCACCAACAATCGAATGCGCATTCCAGCAGTCCTTTTTTTTCAGGGAATCATAATCATAAGCTACACTTTTTACCACGCTGTCATGCAGGTATTTTTCCAGCCGGAATTCATTTGAAAGCATTGTGCGCGCTTTTTCCCCTACGCGGTTCACCACCTGCCGGATTTCCCGCGTCACAGCCTGTATCTCTGCCATGGAATACAGATACTGCGGAAGCAGAACATAAAACCCAGGCTGCCCCATCATCTGAATCGTCGTTTGATTGACGTGGAAAAACAATGGATTATCATATAGAACCCGCAGATAAACCTCCTCCACAAGCTCAGGAAAAAATGGGGTCTGCACCGGGATCTGTTCTTCCCGCGCTTTCAGACCGTCATAAATCAGCCGGTAAACCCGTTTCTCCTCCGGCTGCATCATGCTATAATAATATCGTTCATTTCTCATCCGCAAGCGCCTACCCTGACCAATTTTCCATGATGCCGCATAACCGCTAAATCCGGCTGAATTTCATTCCGTGTGCCTTACAGTAGGTTTCTACATAAGGGTTATCCTTTACAATGATTTCCAGTTCCGGCGGACAACCCGCAAATGCACCGTCACCTATGAAACGGATATGATCCTGCATGGTGACTTTCCCCAGCCTGCGGCAGCCTGCAAATGCAGCATGTCCAATCCATTCCACATTGCGCGGGATACTGACCGCCTGAATGCACTCACAATCCTGAAAAGCAGCATCACCAATTTCGCGTATCCCACGGGAAAGCATAACGCTGCCAAGTCCGGTGCAGGACTGAAACGCCCGTTCACCAATCATCTCCACGCTGCCGGGCAGAATCAGCGACTGAAGCGCACAACAGTTACGGAATGCACGCCTGCCAATCGTTTTCAGTGCGCCTGTAAAGGTGATTGCTTGCAGGCGGTATGCCCCCTCAAAAGCAGAATCGGCAATCCCGGTAACCGTATCTTCCACCACATAGCCGGAATCCAGCCTTCCAGAGGGATAATACACCAAGACAGTACGCCCCCGATCATGAAGCACGCCATCCACATCGGCAAATGACGAATTCGCTCCGCCAGCCTTGACCCGCTCTAACTGGCTGCACTGAAAGAACGCAAAGGGTTCCAACGTGCGAAGCCCGGGTGGCAAGTGAATTTCCTTTACACCGTTTCGATCAAACGCATAGCTGCTGACGCTTTCTACTCGTTTAGGCACCGCAACACAATCCGTCCCCTGCACGACCCGAAGCAGCGCATTTCGTTTCCGATCGATCAGCATTCCACTGACTGTTTCATAGTTACCGTTCCCTCGGATATGAAGCTCGGACAACGACCAGCACCCGCGAAAGGCCTCCCGCCCCAGTGCTTCCAGCTGGCTGGGAAGGATAACCTTTTTCAAGCTGCGGCAGTTCAGGAATGCCCGCGCCCGGATGACCCGGATATTGGGCGGGACTGTCAATTCAGACAGTTCATTATTTGCAGCAAACGCTTTATATCCCAATGATTCATATTTTGTCAGGAAAACGCCTCCTGCATCCATTGTCCCGGTAAAACAGCCCTTCACCAGTTCTTTTTCCGGCTGCGGCGTATCCTCTGCCGCTGTGTGCTCTCCCAGCCCAAGAGAAACCGAAAGTGCATCCACCGCAAACTGTGCAGCACCTTCGGTAATCCATAGATCGGCTGCAAGCCGCCGGGTCCATCGGGCAAGTGTATTCTTACAGGCCTCGGCATCTGCCGCCTGATAAAGCGACAGCAATTCATTCCCCAGCCCTTCGCGCAGCACGGAAATAATCAGCTTGCGTTCCCTCGGCCTTTGCGGAATAAAATCCATCAGCAGGGCATTCAGCCGTCTGGTATCTGATAACAGTTCCGGCGTATAGGTCTCCCATAGGGAACGCAGCGTGCAGGTGATTTCTCTTAAAGCATTTTCATCCATATTGCGACTCCTGTTCGTGCGGCCTGTCAACCGGTATGGTCTTTCAATACGTCTTCCTTAAAATAAATCCAGCGAAAGCGTAATGGGTTCTGTGACCTTTGCAAGCTCCTCCGCCAAGCCTGCTGCGGGCTTCGGCAGCTCCGGCGCAGCCGAACGCTCGGTCTTTTCTTCCTCGGAACCCCTTCCTTCATCAGGCAGTTTCCGTTCCTCGGAAAGCACTTGCCGCGCGGCCTCCTCTACAGCGGCCTCTGCCGCAGCACTTTCTTCCTCCTGCTGCATTTGGGTAACCAGACCTGTTAACTCCGCCTGCGCTTCGGCAATCACATCCGATGAGATACCCGGGCGTATCGGCTCCGTGTCCAGCGTCCTTTCGGAAGGGGCCGCAGCCAACCATGCGCCGCAGTAAGTACAACAGCTTTCCCCCGGGTAAAGCATTGAGCCGCATTCCGGACAAAATTCCACCGGCTCCAAAGACGCATCTTCCAGCCCGTCCGCCTGCCACGGCTGTGGGGCAATCCCCTGCCAAGACGAAAAAGCCGCTTCTTCGCGGGCTTTCCGGTCGGCCTCCTGTATGACGCGCTCTGCTTCCTGACGGGCCCGCGCCGCCTCTTGACGGGCCCTTTCGGCCTCCCGATGTGCACGCTCGGCCTCCTGGTTCGCCCGCGCTGCCTCCTGACGGGCAATTTCGGCAGCTTTCAGCGCAGCATCCCGCTCCGCCGCCTCGCGGGCCCTCAAAGCCGCTTCCTGACGAGCCTGACGGGCACGCTCCTGCTCATCGAACCGGGCCTGCACCCGCTTCCGCTCTTCTTCCAGCCGGGCTTCCTCCTGACGGGCGTGTTCCTCTACCTTTGCCCGCTCTTTTGCCTTGTCAAAGGCCTTTACCGACTCAATTTCGCCGATTTTGTCCAAATCAAGAATTGCTGCAACCGAAACATCATCACCGCTGCCCTTTGCGGAAAGACGCGGCAAATAATCGCTAAACTCCGTTACCGCTGCATCAAACGCCGACTGTGTAAAGGAATACAAAACCGTGCGGTACAGGCTTTGCAGCTGTTCGTCACTCTTAAAGCAGTCATCTACCCCGTCAGAACCGACAAACAAAGCCACCGGCAGCCTGCGCGAGTAAAAATGCCGGAAATTTTCCAGTGCATTTTCATCGCAGATGGAAGTCGTCGCATTTAAGAAGCATTTTTCGTTTCGCGGGATTGGCTGGCGGAACTTCCCTTCCGGGTTGACCGCAACGCATTTGCCGTCGCCAATCTGAATCCCGAACCAATAATCCGCAGTCACCGCCGCCGCGATCAGCGTTGTACCGTAAGCGCTTTCCACCCGGCCGCTTTGATATTTTTGCCGCGCTTTTTCAGAAACCTGCTCCAGCTCCTCCGCCGTGAATGGGCTGCATCGGGTATATGCCTCCACCTGACTATGCCAATGGCTGATGATACTGGCCTCAAGCGTCCGTATCAGGACTTCCCCTTTGGTACGCATCTGCTCTGCGTCTGTATGTTCCAAAAAACTCTTTAGATCCTGCATTGCAGACTGACAGGCAAATTTTGCGCCAAGGGCGCTGCGTATATAATCATTGCCGCCGTGCCCGTCACAGACAACTGCTATCGCACAGCGTTCATCGCGGTAACTGTCCGAAGCGTCCTGGCATTCCTTATTTTTCCGGAGGTGGCTTGCACCCTGAACAGATATATGAAATGTTCCCATCTTCATCGCAGACACCCCCCTTCCCTTTTACCACTGAATGCCGTCGTCATCAAACGAATCCCAATCCGCAGCGTCTGCGGTCTGGGACTGGATTTCTTTCACAAACAAATCCTGCTTGCTGATGATATCGCTTTCTCCGTCGCCGCCGGTCCCGGCAGGGTCAGAGATACCGGCATTGGAACTCTTGCTGCCGATTTCAGAAGCGCGGACACTGACAAACTGAATCCATTTTTTGAGCGCCTCCGGTGAATGCACCGTAATCACAGCCTCTTGATTGCCCGTAAAATCCGACAAAACCGAAGTATTAGCATCCTCGCCAATCGCAATGGCGACCTTGATTGCCTTTTTGAACCAACTGTTATTTTTCAGCTTTTCCAGCCCATGTCGGTAATTATCCGTCGGCTCACCGTCAGACATCAGGAAAATTGCCGGTGCAAAGGAACCGGTCGCATCACTCATAAACGCGTTTCGCGACAGCTTTTCATTCAGCTGGATACAGGCCTCGCCCAAATCGGTCACGCCCGAAGCATCCAGGTAATTCCACCGGAAATTTTCTGCGGCTACCGGCGCACTGTCAATCCACCGCGCCCCGGTGGAAAAGGAAAGCGTAGCAACCTTAATCTGTGCATCCGCATTGGTTTCGGAGATGTCCCGAATCTCGGGGACGATCTCCTCTATGGCAGAATTTACCGTACCGATTTTTGCGCCGCGCATACTTCCCGAAGTATCCACCACAAAAAACAGCACCATTGTCCTTCTCGGCACCTCTACCACTTCATCGTAAAGTCCCATTTATGGATCACCTTTTCAGCCGCGCAGCATCCGGCGCGGCCGCCTTTCAAAGTTGATGGGGGGGCAGCACAGGCTCCCCGCCGTCTCCAGAACTACCGGACCTCCGCCGTGTTCCCATGCCCGAAGTTAATTTTTAACCCGCGGCCCAGTTTAATGACCTGTCCATCCTCATAGGTACGGCTGTTCCCGTTCGGCAATATGGCCTCCCAGGCAGTGCCGGACAGGTTTTTCAGGCCAATCAGCGACGGATCGCTGCGGCTGGTCACAACTTCACCTTTTTCCTCCCGGAAATCGTCGCTGTCATACACTGTATGACAGGCATATAACTTTTTACCGGGAGCCAGTACCGCGGCATATTTCTTTACTTTCAGAACCGGCAGACCGGAAAGGCCCCGGCCGCATTCCATGCATTTGCATCCGGGCAGCGCCGGGTCAAAAAAGGTTTCACTGCCGCAGGCACACCGAATGGTCATGTCGCGAAGCCGGGTAAAAACCTCCTGCCATTCCTTTTCAATGATGCGGTGGGTGGCATCAGAGCCTATCATTGACTCCCTGCTGAACGCCCGCACAAAAGCATCCCGGATAAAGGCCGGAAATACCGGCCACAGCCGGATTTCATTGGTATGCACACCGCGCACCGGACGATTGCTTTCATTCTCCGGGTCCCAGACAAAGACAGGGGCTGCACCATAGAATTTCCGTTCCAGCTCCTCTGTCAGGCAGGGACACATGGTCCCCTTGCCCTCCAGCGGATGATTCAGGAAAAGCAGCATATACAGGACAACTGCCAGTGAAAAACGGTCGGTATGGTTATCCGGACGTTTTTTGCCCAGCACGACCTCGGGCGCCATATAGCGGCACTTGCCTGCAATGCCAAGGTTTTCGCCGTAGGGCGCAACGTTGTCATTGTCGCAAATCAGCACTTCTCCGGTTTTCGGATTGACAAAAAAGTTGCCGTCATTCAGATCCTGATAGCTGTAGCCCCGATTATGCAGCGCACGAAAGCCGCTGACAATGCACAATGCCGCATGAATCACCGCATCAATGCTGGAAAAATGAACCTTTGCCAGCAAAAACCGTGAGAAATCCTGATATTCGCCCGGACGCAGCTCCATCAGATAGCCAAAGCTGCCTTCATAATATTCTGTAATTTCCAGCGGCCACAGGAATGCATCCGTTGGCGGGCCCTGACGGATATTATTTTCAATATTCCGATAAAATACATCCGCGTTTTTCAGTTTGTTGCTGAAATACCATTTAAGCGCCAGCCTGCGCCCATTATATTCCGCCTCGTAAACCATACCCTGGCCGCCCTCGCCGAGCTTGCGGAGAACGGTCAGTTCACCGCCTGAAGCGGTTTTGAGCTTCTGTCCTTTTTGAAATTCCTTCATAAGAAGCCACCTCTTTCCGAAATGCCCGGCGCGGACCCGGACGCTTTATACATTCGCACCGAAGGAGCGGCAGATTGCTTCCAGTCCACCCTGGTAACCTGCGGCCACGGCATTAAACTTCCATTCGCCATTGCGCTGATAAACTTCCGCGACCACGAGCGCGGTTTCAATCGAAAATTCTTCTTCCAAATCAAATTTCAGGACGGGCTCGCCGACTGTATCAAATTCGTCTGCCAGCTTGGCAATGCGGATATAGGCATTGGAAACCTGTCCAAAATTCTGGCGGCGTGCCTCTGCGTCATGAATGGTAACGCATATAGCGAGTTTCTTGATTTCAGACGGGATCTTATCAAAGTTAATGATAATGACCTCATCGTCACCATCGCCGTCACCGGTCAGATTGTCGCCGGTATGGACGACCGCGCCGTCCCGCCCATTCAGGTTATTATAAAAAACAAAATCTTCATCCCGCAGCAGCTTGCCGTTTTCTCCCAGCATGAAAACAGAAGCGTCAAGGTCAAAATCATGACCGCCGTCATAGCGGTTGGTATCCCAGCCCAGACCGACCAGTGCGAACTTCATCGTTTTGTCGAGCGAGACGCGCTGTCCCTTTTGCAGATTGATTGCCATTTCGGTAGTTCCTCCTAAATCAAAGTATTCTCTAAAGCGTTCCTAAATAACATGTGCAGAAAGATTTGCCGCAGCCAGTCCCTTCGTCCCGCCCGCAGGCGATGAAAGGGAGTCCAGAGGGACAAGTCCCTCTGGCGCTGTCTGCGGAAGACCGCCCGCCGCGTAGGCGCCGGCACAAACGAGCGTGCACGCACATACACCGCAGGCGCAGGCACTAACGAGCGTGCACGCACATACACCGCAGACGCCGGATTATACGTACATCCGCAGCAGCGCATCCAGCCTGCTGGCTTCCTGCACGGGCTGTCCAACAGCGTTAAATTTCCACTCGTTGTTTCTCCGATAAATCTCGCCGACAACAAGGCCTGTCATATTATTATAGTTATCAGACAGATTGAAACGACATATCTCTGAATTACGGTCGGTATCAACCAGACGGATAAAGGCATTTTTAATCATGCCGAAATGCTGATTTTTCGCACGCGCGTCATAAATATTTACAACAAAAATCAGCTTATGTATATTTGCAGGAATGCGGGACAGATCTACCATTACCTGTTCATCATCGCCGTCGCCTGCGCCGGTCAGGTTATCGCCCTGATGCACGATTGCACCGCTTGCGTGACAAAGGTTCCCGAAATACACACAGCAGTCATTGATGTTACTGCTGACCAGCTTACCGTTTTCGCCGCAGAGAATAACGGAAGCATCGCAGTCAATCGACTGCTTTGCGTTGTTATTGCCGAACAGTGCACCCAGGAAGCCGCCGCCCCCTTGTGCTTCGTCCCAGCCCAGGCCGACCATTACTCTTTTCAGCCCAGCGTTCCCCTTGGTTAAATCGATCTTCTGCCCCTTCTGCAAATTGATTGCCATTGTTTTTCCTCCTTCATTTTGTATGTGCTTTTTCGTTTCCTATGCCAAAGGGCGCTGCCCTCTGGACTCCCGGCAGGCGCTGCCCCAGGCTGCGTGCGCTCTGCCCGCTATGCCAAAGGGCTCTGCCCTCTGGACTCCCGGCGGGCGCTGCCCTGCACCCGCTGGGGCTTCCGCCCCAGACCCCAAGCTGCTGCCGCAGCTTTTTTCCGCTGCGGCGGGGAACCTTCTCCCCCTCACTGCACTCTGCCCGCTATGCCAAAGGGCGCTGCCCTCTGGACTCCCGGCAGGCGCTGCCCTGCACCCGCTGGGGCTTCCGCCCCAGACCCCAAGCTGCTGCCGCAGCTTTTTCCGCTGCGGCGGGGAAAACCCTATCCTTCGCTACACCCTGCCCACCCTGCCTAATGGACGGCAGGACGGGTGGTTCAGTGCAGCAAATACTGTTTTTTAACCGGTGCGGCTACCGCCGCACTCATTTTTGATGCATAATGAGTTTACGGACAATATCAATCGGGATTACCATAAATGCAAATGCTATGCAAATCAGCCAGCTTTGCAGATTCAGCGCCTCTACATCAAGCATATTCCCGCCAAATGTTACAAAAACAAATTGCAGAGCAAAAATTGATGCCATGACCAGCAGGAAATTACGGTTTCGTCCGATATTCTCAAAGATATTCGGGTGGGACGTTCTGGCATTGAAGCCATTGAATGTAATCGCCATCATAAAGGTTGCAAAAACAGCGGACTTCAAATAGACCTGATCGACATTGCCGAACAATCCCCGCACAGCGGGTACGAACAAAATTGCCAGTGAAATAAAAGTAATATACAGCGCTCCGACCACAATCTCTATCAGCATTTCCTGGGTGATGATCCCCTGATTTCTTGGGATTGGTTTATCCTTCATGAATTCTTTCAGGGCTGGCTCGCTGCCGAAAGCGATTGCCGCCAGTGTATCCATTGCCAGATTGACCAGCAGCAGCTGTACAACGGTCAGTATTACATTTTCGCCAAGCAGCGGACCGATGAAACAGGTCAAAACAGCGGCTACATTGACTGTAAGCTGGAAAATCAAGAATTTTCGGATACTCTTAAACATTGTACGACCGTAAAGGATGGCCTTTGCAATCGAAGAAAAATTATCATCCAGAATGGTAATATCACCGGCTTCCTTTGCAACCTCGGTGCCGCTGCCCATTGCAAAACCAACATCCGCCTTTTTCAGTGCAGGCGAATCATTTACACCGTCACCTGTCATACCGACAACATAGTCCAGCTCCTGCGCGACACGCACCAGACGGCTCTTATCCGCAGGCAACGCACGGGAAACCACCCGAAGGTGCGGCAAAGCCTTTTTGAGCGCATCGTCTGACATTTCCGCCAGCTCGGCTGAGGTCAGCGCAACATCGTCTCCGCCGCTGTACAGCCCAGCCTCACGGGCAATCGCAACGGCAGTTTCCTTCCGGTCACCGGTCACCATAACGACCTGTATTCCGGCATTCTGTACCTCTTTAATGGCCTCGACTGCTTCTTTTCGCACATTGTCACGGATACTCAAAATGCAAACCAGTGTCAGTTCTCCAGCATCCTCCCCGCCCTCAGCGATTGCGGCTGCCAGCAGGCGCATAGAACGGCCGGACTGCGTATCAATATATGCAAGCAGATCTGCCGTATCCGGGAGCGGCTGCGCTTTGCCGTTTTCATCCAGATAACGGGTGCAGCGTTCCAGGATTTTTTCAGGCGCGCCTTTGACATAGGTTACCTCTTTACCGTCACAGGCAAGCGTTACACTGGAGCTTTTACGGTTGGAGTCAAATGCATGAAAGCAGGTGACTGCATCCCTTTGAATCGAATCCGCTTTCCCTGATTCACAAAGAAATGCCATCAGTGCACGGTCGGTGCTGTTGCCGCCGATAATGCTGCCGCTGCTCGCGATGGCGCTGTTATTCACACCAATACCGGTGACAACATGGGAAACCAATGCATCCCCCATTTCAGAAAGCGCATGAAAGGTTTTTCCACTGCCTGCGGCAAGCTCGACCACCGAAAGCCGGCCCTCTGTAATCGTACCGGTCTTATCGCTGAACAACAGGCTCAGGCTTCCGGCGGTTTCAAGGCCGTTAATTTTACGGACAAGTACATTATCCTTTGCCATTTTCAGGCTCTGGAAAGAAAGCAGGATTGAGGTCAGCATGGGAAGCCCTTCGGGCACCGCGCACACAATAATGGTTACCGCAACTGTAACAGCATCCATCACCAGCCGAATCCATTCAAATATGGTAGAAGGGACCGCGCCGCTCAGCAGCGTTTTTGCCAAAACGCCAATGATAATCGCAATGGCTCCAACATAACCAAAGGTCGATATCTGCTGTGCCAGCTTGCCGAGCTTCACTTGCAGCGGCGTTTCGCGGGTATCCTCCTGCACTTCCAGCGCCAACTCGCCAAACAGGGTCTTATCGCCGACGACTTTGACCTCAAGATATCCTTCCCCGCCGCAAACAACAGTACCGCGGTACGCGTAATAAGGGTTCAGCAGGTCTTTGATATCATAAGAAGCGCCCTCCGGCAGTGTGACCTTGTCGGCCTCCTCCGTTTCACCGTTGAGTGCCGCCTGATCGACCTTGAGCTCACCCTCTATCATAATGCCGTCTGCCGGTATCTTATCGCCAGCCTGCAAATAAACCAGGTCGCCGACAACAACCTCACTGACGTGAATCTCTGTCAAGCGGCCCTCCCGGAGGACTTTGGCCATTTCCTTGGCTTCTTCCTCTTCCTTGAGCGCCGTGGCCTTGCCCTCCTGCTTGCTCTCGCTGACTGAAGCAACCCCGTTTGCAATCATAATCGCAATCAGGATGCCTACCGGCTCAAACCATTCGGTTTCCCCTAAAAAAAACAGCACGACCTGCACAGCCAACGCTACCAGCAGAATCATGATCATCGGGTCCTTAAAGCCCTCAAGGATTTTTTTCCACAGCGGATCGGGCGGTATCTGCGTGAGTGTATTCGCGCCGTGCTGTTTCCGGCTTTCCGCTACCTGTTGGTTGGTTAAACCAGTCTTTTTCATCCGTTCCATTTTCCTTTCTTCTCGGCCCCCTGCTGAAACAGGATTTTCCACCCATGGACAGCAAGGCTGCCGGAAATGTGGCCTGCTACCGGACAGATACTGCCGCCTTTCACAGGACAGTCTGCAGCACTGCCACTCTGCACCAAAACCTACAAATACAGGATACCACATCACCAGTCGGTTTACAAGGGTTTTTGTAATTTTTCTGGAGCTGTTGTCGCTCTGGCCTCTTAGAAATTGTATAATACGTCCAAAACATTTATGGCCAGATATAAGCGTTTCTCTAGCTGCAATTTTTTGAAAACATAGAGGTTTTCACGCAGCCGCATGAGACCATCCCTTAGACGGCAGGCACATGCTGCAAACGCAAAAAGACGGGGAACAACGTCCCCGCCTTTTTATCCGGCCTGTTCCTGCCGGAACCAGACATAACTCATAACTGTTGCCACAAGCGTGACCGCCACTGTAACCGTCACCATCAGGACAAATCCCACACGCGGCGGAAAAAACGCGCCGACAACCATAGCCGCACCTGCTGCAAAATACAGCCGTCCGCCGAGCCGGTGTGTCCGTGTCCAGACCCGCTCGCTGGAAAGTGTCCAGGCATTTTTGATGCCGCAGAACCACGTCTGCCGAAACTTGGGCATCATGTTGCCAATCACCATCATAAGCACTGCAACCATCAGCTGCACCATCACATAAACATTGACTGTGCCTGGCCGCAGGGACTCTGCCAATGTAATCAGCATAACAGCATCCATCAAAAGGACGACCGCCAGGCAAAGCGCAGAATATGGCCCTTTGAATTTCTGATAATTCTCTTCGCGAGGGTCCATCCGCGGCGCGAACGTCATCAGCAGGACAATCAACGGGTTTATGACCGCAAGGCCCCAGAGTATGGCCCGTCCGCCATAGCTGATCGTCCCGTCAAACCCCCAATTCAGCGGCACTTGTTCCGGCAGACGCGTCCACACTGCCGCCACCATAATCAGCGGAAGGATTGCCGCTACCCACAGGATGCCCTGACTCCTCTTATTTTTCATCGTTGGTTCCTCCTTTCAGCCCGGCCAGCCAGGCCAGCAGCTCATCCACCACAGAAGTATTAAGCTCATAATAAACGTATTTCCCTTTTTTCTCATCAAGCACCAATCCTGCCTCCCGCAGAATCGACAAATGGTGTGAAATTGTCGCA
Organism: uncultured Clostridia bacterium; assembly: GCA_910589115.1. Lineage (GTDB taxonomy): Bacteria > Bacillota > Clostridia > Oscillospirales > Butyricicoccaceae > QXXE01. The sequence goes on from CAJUSB010000003.1 coordinate 58,268, forward strand.
CCTGTGCTGTCAAAATTCGCTGTGATCTCACCTGCCGGAAGAGCGCCATCCCGCAGCAGACGGAGAATTTCCCTTCTCGTCGGGTCTGACAGCGCCTTAAAACTCTGCTGAAAGCCCATTGCATCACCTCATTTCGATGTCTGTCTAAATAATACACCTGCAAGCACGATTTGTCAAGAACATTTCGACAAACAGCTAAATGTTTTTTCCGGAAACAAAACCAAAGGCTGCCGTACAAAAAAACTGCACGGCAGCCCTGAGTCGAAAGGCTGAAATAATTCATAAGTGCCCTACGCGGGCAGCGGCAGGGCTCTGCCCTGCACCCGCAATTTTTTCGAGAAAAAATGGAGTAAAAGCTTTTTTCCGCTGCGGCGGGGATTGGGTGCGTTCACCGCTGTATGTGCATGCTGCCCCGCCCGCCACAAGGACGGCGGGCGGGGAGATGCGGCTGCGTCATGTTTTCGTTCACGGAGAAAATAATTAGGGATTTTATCGCTGCCCGGTTTTTATAAACTGAATCAGCTCCTCCAAATCATCAAACATATCATAGTCGCCATTCACACCTTCCCGGTGATACACGACCCCCATTTGCTCGTTTTTTTCGAGGCAGTCAAGCAGCGTTTCCACCCCATATCGGCGGGCAAACACAGTAAATCCATAAGGTTTGATTTTTGAGAGAATGCCCTTTATACAGCCATTTTCACAGCAGTAACAATGAGATATACCTCTTCTAATGGAACAATTCCGGTTTTCACAGCCTTCTTTATCCGGACACTCCTCTGAATTACAGCCATTACAGCTCATATTTTCAGAGCACAGGCAACAGGCAAGGCCGCATCTTGCAATCCCTAATTCTCTTTTCATTCCTTCATCCCTTTATCTGTCAGGTCTGAAACCACTTGATTTCGTTGGCTTCCAGCTCCAGCGTGAAAGCTTCCCCGTTCCCTTTATAAATGGTAGTGGACTGGGGCTGATTAGTATTATTGACCACGCAGAATTTTCCGCTTTGCAGATAGGCGTGCACTTCTGCCCGGAAGTTCGAAGAAAACCACTCGCGCAGTGCCTGTTCGCTATTGGCACTCCACAGGACAGCACGATGCAGCAAACGGCTATTTTCAAACGAATACGGAAGCCCGGAAAGATAAACTGCCCGGCCCGAGCCATATTCATTGACAGCAAGCTGCACTTCCCGCGCCCGCTGGACAAGTATTTTTGCACCTTCCAGCGCATAAATACACTTCTTGCCCTCGCCAAAATTGACTGGCCCTTCACAATCTTCCAGAATAAAGTGTCCCGGATGTTCCTCCCAATTATATTTATCATAATTGAGTGTCATGCCGGTTTCCTTCTCAACGCCCAGCACTGCGGACAACTGCAAGAACCGGCCCTGATACTGATGCCCGGACGGCTCCCCTACACCAATCAGGCCGCCGCCCTTCCAAACAAACCGCCGGACAGCAGATGAAACCGCAGGATCTTCCCAGACTGCGCCGCCAGTGTGAGCGGTGTCCGCATCCCCGACCATCAACAGGACGTCTACGCCATCCAACACGCCGGAATCCGCGCGCAGCTCGTCAAAGCTGAGGAACCGCACGTCAAAAGGTGCCCCTGAAAGCGCCTCCAAAACGCCTGCGTAAGAATAATTCTGTTTGTGATACAGAGCGTGATGCACCATATGGCAGCCCCATGCACGTGCTTTGCCCCAACAATTCAGCACTGCAACCGTCTTTGCACAATACGGCGTGCATCCGCTAATATTCGCATACAGCTGGCGGAATTCGCTGCAAACCTGTTCCACATAATCCAGGAATTCCGGGAACTGGCAGGCGAGTTTCAGATAGCCGCCGTATCCAATCCGGTCAATGGGCTTGCGCAGGATGGCCCGGCGGGCCGTTACCCAATTATCACGCGCCTCACGAACGGGGTCGCCCCCTTCATGGAAGGTATCCGGGAAGAAATACGGCAGGAACCGACCTTCGGTATACTTCACACCCGGAATATCGGAAATCAGCCGCAGGGTACAGCCATTACCAACGCTGCCAACCACTGCATCCAACCCAATAGAAGAGAATTCCTCCATAAAGGGCTCCATCCCAATCCAGTGGTCGCCGAGGAACATCATAGCCTCTTTCCCCAGCTCGTGCGTAATATCCACCAGCTCCCGGGCAAGGGCCGCAGTCTCCCGCCGCTGGAAAGCCATGAAATCAAGGTATTCCCGCGAGGGTACTCTATATTGGTTATTATAATATCCCTGGTCAATAATAAATTCCGGTCGAAAACGATATCCGGCTTCTTTTTCAAACTGCTCCAAGATGTAGGGGGAAACCGATGCTGAATAACCATACCAATCTACATACTTTTCCCGGCGCAGCGCATCGAATACCAGCGTAAACTGATGAAAAAAAGTTGTATATCGGATCACATCCACATAAGGGTGCCCGGCAATAAAACGCCGCAGACGGTCCAGACTATATTGGTGCGTTTTAGGCTGACGTACATCGAACGTGATCTGATGCTCGACATCCTTCCAGCCATTGGTAACCGCGTTATACATATGCACGGGGTCCCAAATCAGATATGTCAGGAAGCTAACTGTATATTCATGAAACGCCTCCGGCTGTGCAATCACCACACAGCCAGTCGCCTCATCATAACGCCATTCATCAGGCGGCACCGGCACCCCTGACGAACGGTCCATTACCTCCCACCAGCGCCGGATATCATCGCGGGTATTGACTTCCATCAGCTCCGTGCTGATCCCCTGCATGAGCGGGATGGACAGCGGCCCCTCCCCCGCAACATGGAAGCCTGTCATAATATAACATTGCTGCACTTCGTCAGGGTTGGCGCGAGCCCATTCATTGTCCCTGCGTGTGGTATAATAGGTTGCATATACTTTAGCGTCTGTGCTTTTGAGTTCTTCCGGGTAATCGGTGCCGTCACAGTCGCGAATCGCATCTGCCCCCCACCGGCGCAGCAGTTCCAAGGTTTCTGGCACGACATCCACGTCAGTGGGAATCGTTACCCGTCCGTAATTCTGAAATTCCATAAAAGCGCTCCTCTGTCAGTTTTTCCTTGGGTCCTGAAAGGCCTTATTATAAAGCCAAAGCGTTACCAGCAGCAGAAGAACGCCCACAAGCATCAGCCCCAGACCGCTCAGCTGACCGGTCTGCTGCCAGCCGTATATCAGCAGCCCCAGGCCCGCCAAAAAAGAAATCAGCATCAGCCCTATGCGAAGCCCCGGATTCTCTTTCCAAAATTCCATTGTTCCACCTTATCCTTTCAGTCCGCCTACGGTCATACCCTGTGTCAGCTTCTTCTGCACGCAGATATAAAGGACGAGCGTCGGCAGCATGACCAGCACCAATCCCGCATACAGGATGCCGTACTGTGCCGCCGACTGCTGCGCCTGCATCAGATTCAGCAGGCCTACCGGCAGGGTCTTTTGCCCCCGGGCACTGCTCATAAGCGTCATGGAAATAATATATTCATTCCAAAACGACAGAAAATTAAACAATATGATCGTAATAATGGAGGGCTGCGCCATCGGGAAAATGACACGCAGCATGGTCGTCCCATAGCCTGCACCATCGATATAGGCTGCCTCTTCAAAATCGACGGGCAGGGTTGCGAAATAGCCCGACAACAGGTAAATCGTAAAGGGCAATGAAGTAGACGCATAAACCAAAGCCAGCACAAAAAGGTTATTGAGCAGCAGCGTGCTGCCGAAAAAATAATTGAGCCAGCTGTCCCAGTCACGCAGCATCAGGAAAATTGGTACAACGATATAATTCACATTGATAAACAGCCCTGCCATAAAGCAGGTATTCAGAAGTTTCCTCCCCCGGAAGTGGAAACGGGACAGGCAATACGCCGCAGGCAGCGCCACAACCAAAAGGATGAGAAGCGCCAGCGCCGTTACAAGCACGGAATTGAGCATATAGCTGCCCATGCTGGCAGCGTTCCAAGCATCCACAAAATTCTGCCAGTAAAACCCGGCCGGCAATGCCCATGGATTGCCATAAAACTCGCTGTTCTGCTTGATTGAGGCAAGGAAAACCCATGCCACCGGCACCAAGATCAGCACCGCAAGCGTAATGAGCGCAACATATACAAAAATCTTGAACAGTGTATCGGTCGAAACACCCTTTTTCTGTTTCATTGGTCGGCCTCCCATCACATTTCAAGCGGTTCCCGCCTGGTTACCTGGTTGACCAGAAGCGAAAGCAGGAAGGAAAACAGGAAAATCACCACGCCTGCCGCCATCGAATAGCCGTATAAACCTGCATCCTTCTGGGTATACATAAAGCTCAGGCCCACATCGGCCATACCTTTCGCGACCATCGCTTTCACGAACAGAAACGCCATGTTAATGGTCGAAATGATAAAAAAGGTCAGCGTCGTGCGGATGTTTGTCCAAATCAGCGGCAGCGTAATCTGGAAAAACTGGGTTATCCGGCCTGCGCCGTCCAGGTCAGCGCTTTCATAGAGACTCTCCGGCACGGCGGACATGGAGGCCATATACATGACCATATAATATCCTATCGCCTGCCAGACCATCGCAATAATCACACTGATAATTACCATCGGCTGATCCTTCCAGAGTACCAGCACGGTCTTCCCGGAGAGGAAGGAAAGAATACTGTTGAGCATACCATTCTCCGGCTTGTACACAGCCGAAAAAATACCTGCAATAACGACTACGGAAAGGATATTCGGAATATAAAAAACCACCCGGAAAAAATCCTGCCCTTTGATCTTTTCCCGCGTCAGGATGCCCGCAAACAGCAGCGCAAAAAAGAATGTAATAATCGTCACAACAACAATCAAAAGGATGGTGTTCTGCATGGACGTGATAAACTTGGTATCCTTCATAAGCGTTTGAAAGTTTTGCAGGCCTACAAAGGTTTCGGTCGGTGAATAAGCGCCGCGCTCGAAAAGGGACATACGGAACACATTAAGCGTCGGCATTACCATAAATATAAAAAACAGGACCGTGGCCGGCGCCACGCAAAAGAAGATAAAACGGCTGCGGCCTTTGTTTGGGCGCATAAGAGCACTCCTTTCTGTCAGGGAATGAAAAGCGGCGGCGGGCAGTCCCTGCCCACCGCCGCCTGCCTTTACGACTGATGTGGTTACGCTTATTCCATCAGGTTTGCACGCATCTGATCGCTGGCCGCCTTGATATCGCTGATCCACTGGTCAACCGAAATCGTACCGCTGACAAGACCGTTTACCGGGTCAAGGAAGACCTCACGGGTCGTGCCAAGGCCTGCGACTGCGCTGTAAGCTGCAAAGCCGCCCATTGCCGCCTTTGCACCGTTATCGTAAATCGAATAAAACATCTTGTTGTCGCCTTCCAGGCTGTCGGCAATGCCCAGCACCGGCTGGATCGCGCCGCCCTTGGCGAAAATCTCACAGGCCTTATCGCTGTACAGGAATGCGATAAACTGCTTTGCCGCATCCACATTCGCTGCGCCAGCCGGAATCCACGCCTGTTCAAACCAGGTGTAGCTGTAGCAGTCGCCGCCCTCGCTCACTGCGGGAAGTGCGGTCATACCCCACTCAAAACCGTCTGCACGGGGTGCTTCTGCCATTTCACCCACGATCCAGGTACCGTTCGGCATAAACAGCGCCTTGTTATCAAGTACGAGCTGCTGATTCTGGGTGAAGTCCTGATCATTTGCCTGTGCAGGCGTTACCGGGTTGGTATAAGTGGCCAGCTTCGCAATGATATCAAAGCAGGTCTGTGCCTCGGGCGTATCCCAAATGCCCTCTTCATAGTGCGTTGCCGCCTCAAAGAACTCGGGGCCGCCTGCGGAGTACATCAGCGCCCACAGGAATGCGTCAAAGTAACCGGTCGTTGGATAAGTAAAGAGGTAAATATCCTCCGCCTTTGCCTTGTCGCCCAGTGCCCACATTTCGTCCCAGGTTGTGGGGACTTCCCAGCCCTTTTCTGCAAAAAGGCCGGCATTGTAGAACAGGCCGCAGGGAGAATAGAACATCGGTGCAAGATAGGTCTTGCCATCGCCATAAGGATTGGTGAGCGAAGTATCGGTGAAGCCGCCCGCAATCTTGTCGCCAACCTTTGCACTTTCGCCAGGCACGGTCATAGACAGAACATCGGTAATCTCCGCAATATTGCTGTCCTTAATAAATTGCTCGGTCAGGCCCGCTTCGCGGCCGGTCGCCAGATGGATAACATCCGGATAGTCACCGCCCTGCATAGAGGGGCCGATCATGTCTTCCAGACCCTTATCGGTAAGCAGGTCAACTGCAATCCCAGTTTCTTCGGTAAAGGCCTCACAAACCTCTTTCCACATGTTCGGGTATGCCTCCATATAACCAGAGGCCAGCGCCGCAACCTGAATGGACTGGGCTTCCGGTGTGTCGGGCGTTTCTGCACCGCCGTCCGAAGCTGGTTCCGGTGTGTTTTGAGGCTCATTGGTCTGCGGCGCTCCGCCACAGCCTGCCAGCAGGGAAAGGAGCATCAGAAATGCAAGGGTCATACTCAGTATTCTTTTCATCTTCTCTTTGTTCCTCCAATCATTGAAATCCTGTCGGACGGGCAGGCACCTCATTCCCTCCCCATCCTTATAAAGTAAGTATACACCACTCAGCGGTAAAGGCAATCCCATTCTTGCTTTCCTTTTTAGAAATATTGCTCTTTTTTACATATTACGGTAAAAGCCCCCCTTTTTCCGGCACCATTTTACATAAAATCAACAGCCTTTTCCCTTCCCTGACTGAAATTTACAGATAAAAAAACCAAAATCCATACAGGAAAAGAACTTTTTTATTTAGAAGTTGCACAATCGGGCACTTTGCTTTATAATAAGTACAGAGGAGCTCCGAAAGGCGATTTTCGGAATCTTGCTAAGGAGGGAACGCGCCGTGAGCACCCATCAGTATATCCTGCCCGATCCCCCGGCAATATACACAAGGGCACAGCTGCTCTATGTCACAAGCGCTCAATACAGCGAGGAATGGAACTCTTCCCTGCATACCCATACCTGCACCGAACTGTTTTTCATTACCGGCGGGAACGGCGTGTTCCAGGTACGGCAGGAACGTTTCCCCGTAGCCATCAATGACCTGGTCGCCGTAAACGCAGGCGTTCCGCATACGGAAACCAGCCAGCGCGGCAGCCCAATGGAATACGTCGTGCTGGGCGTGAAAGGGCTCGAAACACCCGCTGACCCGAATGGCTGCCTGCTGCTGCACCTGAGCGCAGGCCAGGACGGCATCAGCAGCTGTCTTCGTATGCTCGTTCAGGAAAGCCGCGCCGGACTGCCGGGCTGCGACCAGATTTGCCGCAGCCTGCTGGAAATTATCCTGCAACGCCTGCGGAGACGGGAGGACTTTCCGCTTTCCCCAACCGCTTCTACCGTCCGCCCTACCAGAGAATGCGATTTGGTGCGCCGCTATATTGATAACCACTTCAAAGAAAACTTGACGCTCGATCAGCTGGCTGCATTGGCGCATATCAACAAATTTTACCTCTCCCATACCTTCCGCCAGGCGTTTGATATCTCACCCATCAGCTACCTCATTACGCGGAGGATTCAGGAAAGCCACTTCCTGCTCACCGAAACCGACCACAGTTTGTCGCAAATTGCACAGATTTTGGGTTTCTCTTCATTGAGTTATTTCTCACAGAGCTTTCGCAGGCTGGAAGGGATTAGCCCCATGGAGTACCGCAGGCATCACCGCTTCCCAAAAAAGTAAAGTAGCCCCCGTCCCGCCCGCAGGCGATAGAGGGAGATGCGAAGCATCTCGGGTGTCCAGAGGGGCGGGAGCGCCCCTTTGGCGTTCGCCGAGGAGGCGCGGGAGTCCAGAGGGCAGAGCCCTTTGGCGCCGTCTGCGCAGGACATCCCCACGCTTACCGATTATAATGTAAAGGAGTCGATCCCCTATGTCAATTCTTGTCAGCGGAGGCGCCGGATATATCGGCAGCCATACCTGCGTCGAACTGCTCAACGCAGGCTACGAAATCATCGTAGCCGACAACCTCTGCAATTCCAGCGAAGAAGCCATCCGCCGCGTTGAACAAATCACCGGCAAACCCGTACCCTTCACCCGCACCGAGCTTTGCAGCGAAGAGGAAACCGAAGCCCTCTTTTCCCGCTTCCCCAACATCCATGCAGTCATCCATTTCGCAGGACTCAAAGCCGTGGGCGAAAGCGTCTCCAAGCCGCTCGAATACTACACCAATAACCTCGTCAGCACCTTGACCCTGCTGCGGGTAATGGCACGGCACGGCGTCAAACAGTTCGTATTCTCTTCCTCCGCAACTGTCTACGGCGACCCCGCCACTGTCCCGATCCGCGAAGACGCACCCACCGGCGGGACCACCAATCCCTATGGCACAACCAAGCTGTTCCAGGAGCGCATCCTGTCCGACTGCTGCGCCGCTGACCCTACGCTGAATGTTGCCCTTCTGCGCTATTTCAACCCCATCGGCGCACATGAAAGCGGCCTGATCGGCGAAGACCCGAACGGCATTCCCAACAACCTGGTACCCTATATCGCACAAGTTGCCGTTGGGAAACTGGAAAAACTGCACGTCTACGGCGATGATTACCCCACCCCTGACGGCACTGGCGTGCGCGACTATATCCATGTGACCGACCTTGCCCGCGGGCACGTGGCCGCCCTGAAAAAACTTGACACGGGCTGCGGCCTGTTCACCTGTAACCTCGGCACTGGGAACGGCTACAGCGTCCTGGACGTGCTGCACGCTTACGAAAAGGCCTGCGGCAAATCGCTGCCTTATAAAATCGACCCCCGCCGCCCAGGCGACATCGCTGCATGTTACGCTGACCCTGCCAAAGCAAAATCCGAGCTCGGCTGGGAGGCAGAATACGGCATCGCAGAGATGTGCGCTTCCTCATGGAAATGGCAGTCCATGAACCCGGACGGATACCACACTCGCAAGTGATATCATTGCCGTTTTATCCGCCTGCGCGGCGGGCGGTCTTACGCAGACAGCGCCAGAGGGACTTGTCCCTCTGGACTCCCTTTCTCCGCTGCGGCGGGGAATGGGTACGGTTACTGTCGTTTATCCGCGCTGCTTGGTCCCGCCAAAAGGACGGCGGGACCAAGAGGCAGCTGCGGCAAAATTTTTCGAGTGCGGATAGAAAACAGCGCACAACTTTTCCAGCATAAAAACGGGACTATTATTTCCCGGCGGTTTGGAGGAACCTATATGACAACAGCCGAACAATATCTCAACGAAAGCCTTGCCGCCTTTGATTTCGGCGCACCTGCCGTCGAAACAGTCCGCTTCGGCGAGGGCCATATCAACGACACTTTCGCCGTGCGCACCCAATCGGGAAAGCGCTTTATCCTTCAGCGCATAAGCCCGGCCGCATTCAAACAGCCCGGCCAACTGATGGAGAACATCACCGGAGTGACCCAATACCTTGAACAGATCATCTCCCAGTCGGGCGGGGACCCGAACCGGGAAACACTGCGCGTGCTCCGTGCACGGGACGGCGCGTCCTGCTTCTACGACAGCGCAGGCTGCTGCTGGCGTGCTTTTCCCTTCATAGAGGAAACAATTTGTTGTCAAAGCGCTGATACCCCAGAGTTATTCGCCGCCTCTGGACGGGCATTCGGACGCTTCCAGCAGCTGCTTCGGGACTACCCTGCGGAAACCCTTCATGAAACAATCCCACGCTTCCATGACACGGAAAACCGGCTTGCAAACCTGAAAGCTGCTGTCCAGGCGGACACGCACGGGCGGGCAGCTGCCTGCCAGCCCGAAATTGATTTCATGCTTGCCCGTGAAGCTGACTGCTCTGTCGCTTTGCAGGCACTGCGGGACGGCGAGCTTCCCCTGCGGGTCACACATAATGACACCAAGCTCAACAACGTCCTGATGGACGAAAAGACCAAAGAGGGCATCTGCGTCATTGATTTGGATACTGTAATGCCCGGCCTGTCTATCAATGACTTTGGGGATTCCATCCGTTTTGGCGCGAACCACTGTGCGGAAGATGAAACCGACCTTTCCAAAGTGAATCTTGACCTCAATTTGTTTGCCGTTTATACCGCCGCTTTTCTTGAGGGCGCGGGCGGGACGCTCGCTGATGCAGAAATACGCTTCCTACCGTGGGGTGCCAAGCTGATGACTCTAGAATGCGGAATGCGCTTCCTGACGGATTACTTAGAGGGCGATGTTTATTTCCATATCCAGCGGGAGCACCAAAACCTTGACCGCTGCCGCACCCAATGCAAGCTGGTCTCTGATATGGAGGCTCATTGGGCAGAACTTGAAGCAATCGTCAACCAATACCGTTAACAAAACCGGCGGGCTGCATTGTCCCGCCGGTTTTGTGCGCCCCTTTGCAGGCGGCCCTATGCGGGCAGCGGCAGGGCTCTGCCCTGCACCCGCGATTTTTTTACAAAAAAATCGAGTAAAAACTTTATTCCCGCTGCGGCGGGGAACGGGTGCGCTTCTGCCCGTTTTTGCCTGCTGCCCCGCCCGCCAAAAGAACGGCGGGCGGGGTACTATAATGCGGTGAATGATTCTTTTATTACTCATAAGTATCATTTTATGATTCGCCCAGGTATTCCTCTAAGCAAATGCCGCGTGACATAATTTCCTCCGCTGCCTCAATCCCAACGTAACGATAGTGCCACGGCTCATATCCCACACCGGTCAAATCGCTTTTTGTAGTCGGATACCGCAGGATAAAGCCATATTCTGCGCAATGCTCCATCAGCCATTTCTGAACAGGCCGATTCTCCTGCGACCGGTTCAGCACAGGATACCCGCTGTCTACAATGTCAGCGGCAAGCCCGGCCTGATGCTCGCTGGTGCCGGGACGAGCCACCCAAAAAGCAGCCGCTTCCGCCGCCCTATCCCGTGAATATCCCCGTGACAAATAATAATTCACCTTTTGACGGTGTAAAGTTGTTTGCTTGTCGTCTGTTCGATAGGCTGAGCAAACCATTGGATGATAGCCTGCCGCACGCGCTCCCTCCAACATACTCTGCAAAGCAGGATAAACCCGGCTATCAATCTGATAACCATTGTCCAACGTGGAAAGCTCGGGAACGGCAAAGCCCTCTGGCAGTGAGTTGCTGCCATTGATAAGGATTAGGCTCCACTCCGCAGCAGCAGACTCTGCAAGACGTTCTTCCAGATCTATAAGCGTCAAATCAGGTTCTTCTGCAAGCATTTTGCGCATTTTGGTATTCATTCGCGGGCTTTCCGCAAAGCACTGCCCGGAAGCGCTGAAACGCAATATTTCATATGTCTCATTTCGCAGGATGTCCTGCTTTTCACCGTCATAATAATAAAACTGTTCATCAATCAAATAAAAGCCCGTCTCCGGCTCGCTGGGCTGCGGCAGATGCGAATCCCATTGCTCTGCTCCGTCGACGGAATGGAATTCATGCGGGACTGCTGCTTCCATCACCTCGTAATAATACCAGTTTGCAGGCGTTACATCCCGATAAAAAAACGGCCTTGTCTGATCTATGTATGTCCGATCCGGCACTCGGCCCGTTACACGGTTAAACATCACCACCGCCTCTACGCGGGTAATGCGGTCATCTGGACGGAAACAGCCGTTTTCATCCCCCTGCACCCAGCCGCAGGCCTCCGCAGAACGGATAAACGGTGCATCTGCATGTGTCTCCGCTACATCTACAAACAGCTCCCCATCTGTACGCAATGGAAAAAAACACGTCAGGCACCGTATAAATTCCGCCCGGGTCAGAGGTTCCTCCGGCTGAAAATCGGCCTCCCCTTCCGGCCCGCCCTGAATCATCTGCGTAAACCACGCATTACACTGATCCGAAATTTTATCATGCAAAATCACTGCTTCCTCTGACTCGTTTAACAGAACACGAAGCATCCCGGCTGCATCTGCACGGGTCAGCTCCCCGGCAGGTGAAAAAACAGGAAGCGGACCTCCACTGCCGGACAGGCACGCGGTATGCTGCCTGCTGTCCGTGGCATCCGCTTCATCTGCTGCCGCAGCCGAAACACCAGACAACAGCATGACCAAAGCCAATATGAAAAAAATATGTTTCCACATAGGGGGTTCCCTCCAACTGAAAAAACGTCTATTTACAACTATTGGCTATTATATCACCCTCGGTACGCTAATTCAACATGATTTTGTAAAAACTGCCGTCATCCTTCATAAACAGCGCTGCAAATAAAATTGATTTTCAGGTGGCGCTATGCTATAATGGTTCAAAACCCAATCGAAAGGCACGAATTGAAATGAAAAAATATCGTTTAGGCGTTCTTGGAGCTGGAAATATGGGGCTTGCCATCGCACGCGGCGCGGTCAATGCCTCACGCTGTGCAGCGTCTGAAATTCTTCTGATGAACCGCACGGCCGAAAAGCGGAGTGCCCGTGCAGCGGAAGGCTTTGCTGTTACCAGCGATGCGACCGAACTTTATAACAGCTGCGACCAAGTTATCCTCGGCATTAAGCCGCAAATTTTTGATGCGATACTGCCTCTTTTAGCGGCAAATGCACCTGCGGAAAAGCCGCTTGTGATCTCAATCGCTGCTGGTGTCAGCTTTGCCAAAATGGAATCCTCACTCGGTGCAGACTGCCCGATCATCCGGGTAATGCCGAATACGCCTCTGCTGCTCAGCAAGGGTGCAAGCGCCCTGGTAAAAAATGCAGCCGCCTCCCCCGAACAACTTGAAAATGTGCGGGAATTATTTGCAGCAATGGGATTAACGGTCGTTTTTGATGAAGAAAAAATGCTGAATGAAGTAATCCCTTACAATGGTTCCGCCCCCGCCTATGTCTATGCCTTTATTGAAGGAATGGCCCGTTCCGCCCAGGCGCACGGCATTGAACGCGGACAAGCGCTTGAACTCATCAGCACGACCTTTATCGGCGCAGCCGAAATGGTACTGAAAAGCGGCAAATCCCCTGCTGAACTGATTCGCGAAGTCTGCTCCCCCGGAGGTACAACAATCGAAGCGGTCAAGGTACTTGAGGGCGCAGGATTAAATGCGATCCTTGCCGAAGCCAGCGACCGCTGCATTGCCCGCGCCTACGAGCTCGGCCAATAAACTGCTGAAAATCTACATACGGCCCTGCGCGGGCAGCGGCAGGGCGCCGCCCTGCACCCGCGATTTTTTTGGCGAGCCGCCGCCTTTTAATGCGCCCGTTGGGCGCGCGGCGGCGAGTTCAAGCGGCGGCATGCGATTTTCGAGCACGCCGTAAACAATATGCCAGTGGCATATTGTTTAGCGCACGTAAAAAAAATCGAGTAAAAACTTTATTTCCGCTGCGGCGGGGAAATAGGTGCGTTTATGCCGCTTTCTGCCTGCTGCCCCGCCCGCCAAAAGGACGGCGGGCGGGGTGGTATCATGCAGTTTTATCGTTTGTGTCTCATAAAACAGCACTGATATTTTGGTAAAACTTTGTGATTATTCTGATGGTGTTAGTCGGAAACATAGGACTTGAGGCTATGAAAAGGCGTAGGATAGATG
>CAJUSB010000004.1 GCA_910589115.1 uncultured Clostridia bacterium
AAATCATCGTTGATGAGTCGGGGAACCTTCAAATTTTTCCGGCCAATTTTTTACTCAAACAAGTATAACCATTCCCTCTTATGTCCGCCGTATCTACTGCAAACGGTTCCGTGCAGCTATTGGGCTTCGACTTGTTTGGCAGCCTTACCCCCGCTTACAGCCTCTATACGATTTCTGTCCGTCAGACCAGAGTTTTGCCTCCGCCTTCCTTCGGATTCCACCTCGCGATGGACACCCTTGGCTTTGGCTGTATCCTTCCCACTGCCGGGCGGATTCGGGACTTTCACCCGTTAGAACGTGCGCTCGCCGGGCGCACCAAAAATAAGACCCCGCATCGTCAGATGCAAGGTCTTATTTTTCTATGTCGGAGGCTAAGTATTATTGCCCTGCACAGGCTAAATCACAATGCCCTACGACATAAGGGAAATCAGCCTTAGCTATTAGCAATCGCAGCCTGTGCCGCAGAGAGGCGCGCAATCGGTACGCGGAACGGCGAGCAGGAAACGTAGGTCAGGCCGACCTTATGGCAGAATTCAATCGTGGACGGGTCACCACCATGTTCGCCGCAGATACCGAGCTTGATATCAGGACGGGTTGCGCGGCCCATCTCGGAAGCCATCTTAACCAGCTTGCCGACGCCAATCTGGTCGAGCTTTGCGAACGGATCATTTTCGTAAATCTTGCGGTCGTAGTAAGCACCCAGGAACTTGCCTGCGTCATCACGGGAGAAACCGAAGGTCATCTGGGTCAGGTCGTTCGTACCGAAGGAGAAGAACTCTGCTTCCTTCGCAATTTCGTCCGCAGTCAGGGCTGCACGCGGGATCTCGATCATGGTGCCGACCTTATAATGCATATTGGAACCGGCTTCCTTAATGATCTCGTCAGCGGTTTCGGTAACGACCTTCTTAACGAAAGCCAGTTCCTTGACTTCGCCGACCAGCGGGATCATGATTTCAGGAACCATATCCCAGTCCGGGTGAGCCTTCTGGACATTGAGGGCAGCCTTAATGACAGCCTTTGTCTGCATCCGGGCGATTTCCGGATAAGTAACAGCCAGACGGCAGCCACGGTGGCCCATCATCGGGTTAAACTCATGCAGGGAAGCAATGATATCCTTGACCTGCTGAAGGGTTTTACCGGTGTTCTTTGCGAGCAGCTCAATATCGGCTTCATCCGTAGGAACGAACTCATGGAGCGGGGGATCAAGGAAACGGATGGTAACGGGGCAGCCTTCCATTGCTTCGTAAATCTTTTCAAAGTCGCCCTGCTGCATCGGCTCGAGCTTATCGAGCGCGGTTTCACGCTGCTCAACATTGTCAGCGCAGATCATCTCACGAATCGCAGGAATGCGGTCTGCGTCAAAGAACATATGCTCGGTACGGCAGAGGCCAATGCCCTCTGCGCCGAAAGTACGGGCCTGTGCGGCATCCGTCGGGGTATCGGCGTTGGTGCGTACCTGGAGCTTGCGATACTTGTCAGCCCAAGCCATTACGCGGCCGAACTCGCCGCCGATGGAAGCTGCAACGGTCGGCATCAGGCCGTCATAGATATTGCCGGTCGAGCCGTCGAGGGAGATTGCATCACCCTCATGATAGGTCTTGCCTGCAAGGGTAAACTGCTTATTCGCTTCATCCATCGCAATTTCAGAGCAGCCGGAGACGCAGCAACGGCCCATACCGCGTGCAACAACCGCTGCATGAGAGGTCATGCCGCCGCGAACGGTCAGGATGCCCTGAGCAGCTTTCATGCCAACGATATCCTCCGGGGAGGTCTCGAGGCGGACGAGGACAACCTTTTCACCGCGTGCAGCCCATTCCTCTGCGTCTTCGGCAGAGAAAACGATTTTGCCTGCTGCTGCGCCGGGAGAAGCCGGAAGGGCCTTGCCAATCGGAGCGGCACTCTTGAGGGCGGCGGGGTCAAACTGCGGGTGAAGCAGTGCGTCAAGGGAGCGGGGCTCGATCATGGCGACAGCTTTCTTTTCGTCGATCATGCCTTCGTCAACGAGGTCGCAGGCAATCTTAAGCGCGGCAGCAGGGGTACGCTTGCCGTTACGGGTCTGGAGCATGAAGAGCTTTTCGTTCTCGACGGTGAATTCCATATCCTGCATATCGCGGTAATGGTCTTCGAGCTTTGCACAAACATCGGTGAACTGCTTAAAGGCTTCGGGGAACTTTTCGCTCATTTCGCTGATGGGCATGGGGGTACGGACGCCGGCAACAACGTCTTCGCCCTGTGCATTGGTCAGGAATTCGCCGAACAGGCCCTTTTCGCCGGTTGCGGGGTTGCGGGTGAACGCAACGCCGGTACCGCAGTTATCGCCCATGTTGCCGAAAACCATCGGCTGGACGTTAACCGCAGTGCCCCAAGAATAGGGGATATCATTATCGCGGCGGTAAACATTCGCGCGCGGGTTGTCCCAGGAGCGGAATACGGCTTTGATTGCGCCCATCAGCTGTTCCTTGGGGTCAGCAGGGAAATCGGAGCCGATCTTTGCCTTATATTCTGCCTTAAACTGTCCAGCCAGTTCTTTGAGGTCGTCAGCGTCCAGCTCGATATCCTGCTTAACGCCCTTTCTCTCTTTCATCTGGTCGATGAGCTGTTCAAAATATTTTTTACCGACTTCCATAACAACGTCGGAATACATCTGGATAAAGCGGCGGTAGCAGTCCCAAGCCCAGCGGGGGTTATTGGACTTCTTAGCGATTACGTCAACTACCTGCTCATTCAGGCCGAGGTTCAGGATGGTGTCCATCATGCCGGGCATAGAAGCACGTGCGCCGGAGCGGACAGAAACCAGCAGCGGATTTTCGGCGTCGCCGAACTTTTTGCCGTTGATTTCTTCGATTTTGCCGATGTACTCAACGATCTGCGCCATAATCTCGTCATTGATCTGGCGGCCGTCTTCATAATACTGGGTGCACGCTTCGGTGGTGATGGTAAAGCCCTGCGGCACTGGCATACCGATATTGGTCATTTCGGCAAGGTTTGCACCTTTGCCGCCCAGCAGCTCGCGCATGTTAGCATTGCCTTCGGTGAACAGGTAACAATACTTCTTCATTTCTGGGGATTCCTCCGTTTCTTTTTTCATGCACATTTATATGTCGTTTCACTCAACGTATTTATTATATCATAAACAAAATGGGGAAACATTATTGCATTTCGACTTATTTTCAAGCAAATTTTTGTTTAATTTGTCTATATTCACAACACTCGTCCAGCATCCGGGTAAATTATGCGCATCCCTATCCAAAAATTCACGCCCTGCGTCTCCGTAGTGGCTGCGGAAACGTTTGCGCCCCTCGCCGGGGAGGCCGCCTATACGGCGGGCACCAGAGGGCCCTGCCCTCTGGACTCCCGCTGGGGTTTCACCCCAGACCCCTGAGATGCTGACGCATCTCTGCTTCGCCTGCGGGCGGGACGGAGGGTTTTGGTGCGTTTACGGTCCATTATGCAGAAAAGACCGGCCCGCCATAAGGACAGCGGGCCGGTCGGTTAACTGCGTGGAATTGGTTCTTGATTGATTTGTGTTTTAACGGATTACCTTAGTACCAAAGTTCATCAGAATCTGTGCAACCTCAGCGCGGGTAGCCGTACCGGTGGGATCAAGCCGTGTTCCTGCTACGCCGGTCTTGCCGGAAAGGATACCACTGCCAACAGCCCATTTCATGGATGCTTCCGCCCAATCAGAGGTGGACGCCGCATCACTATAGCCGCTGATATCAGACGATGCAGTCACATCATAGCCCTTTGTCTGTGAGTAACGGTACAGGATAGAGGCCAGCTGTTCGCGCGTAATTGGATCGTTCGGCCCGAAATTGCCGTTTGAATAGCCGCTCATGAAGCCCTGCGCCGATGCCCATGCCACCGCGGAATAATACCACTCTGTACTCGGCACATCCGGGAAAGACACCGTGCCAGCGGTTGGCTTATTTTCCAGATTGTACAGGATCTGCGCCATCATCGCTCGCGTGAAGGGGGCATTCGGTGAAAAATTGCCGTTGTTGCCCGACATCATCCCCTTTTGTGATACGTAAACGACTGCATTATAATACCACTCGGTCACCGGGACATCATAATAGGATACGTTCGGCTTCTCTGTCTCAGTTTCGGTGCTGGTCGTGGTGCTGTCTTTACTGGTGTCCGTTGTGGGATTCTTTTCCAGCTGGTTCGCGCTGGAGCTGCTGCCCGGACGACGGCTGCTGCTGTCGTCATCATCGTCGTCGTCATCGTCCCTGTCGTTGCTGTCTGAGTTATTGCCGCCGCTGGAACTGCCGCCATTGGAACTGCTACCCGGATTGCTTGGCTTAGACGGTTCTGACGGTTTAGAGGGTTCTTCCGGTCCGGACGGTTCAGACGGCTCCTGTGAATTGTTGTCGTTGTCATCATCGTCGTCGCCGTCAACTTCACCAGGCAACCTGTTCCCTCCGAATCCGTATACTTTCTCTATATGATTGGATAACGAATCCTCTATACCATTGTCAACTGCAAGTGCCGGTACAACCATAGAGAAAATTATCGCAACACATAAAAAGGCCAAGGAAATTCTTTTTTTCATATTGACATACTCCTTTTATTATGATGCCTGATTCCGAATATATTCCTCTACTGATGCTGTATCAATAAGTACTTTGATGTTTTGCCTGTCCTTTGTCTTATCAGAAATTGTTTCTGGGTATGTCCCATCAAACCCATCAGTTAACGGCTCATCCGCGCCATCACTAATTTCCCAGATCGAGAAAAACATTGCATAATTCGAGTCATCAGAATCATATGCCGGAATGTAAAACGCTACTTCATTATCCTCTGTCTTCTTGCAAACAGAAAGAGTCATTTCTTTTGTGCTAAATTTGCCATCTGGATTTGAAGTAGTCGGCTTTTCAATCCATTTCACTTTATTCGTCTGCGCATAATAAAGACGGCCTTCGATCGGATCTTTTACAGTAATCTTGTCAATTCCCTTAATTACATTAAGGTCATGATGTAACGTAAGTTGCTTTGTCTCTCCAAGCACCTTAGTAATTGTAATATTATAAACTCTGGTTCCAATCTTAATCTGGAATGGATTATCGGTACGTTTTAATTCGTATTCTTTAGGATTCGGATAAAGTTCCTTTTCTTCTCCATTATCCACAATTCTTGCACGATCAGACAGATCGAAACGAACGGATGATGCAGTTGTAGTCACATTGTAAGTCAATTTCAGAGGGTCAAACTTATTTGCTCCCGTCAACAAATCACTATTACCAGAGCTTCCCTCAAATATCTTAATTGATGCTTCTGGATCAGTTGTATGCGTTCTATTTACAACTCGTCTCAATGCAACACCATAAGTACCATCATAAACAGTTCCCTCATACCGATAGCCAGAAAGGTGACTTACATTAAACAAAGCCTCGTCTTTTGTATCAGCATTCACAAACGGCACTTTTCTTTGATTTATAACGGCCTCTCGTGTCCACATGGGATTATTAAGCTCATAAAAATAAACTGTATCCAACACCTGGTCTTTTTCCGATGCATTGGCGTAATCAGACTTAACGTTCTTGAGCATGATAGACACTTCGATGGGATTATTCACTGCATCAGAAGCAGTAATCAATACTGGCGTAGTTGGTGTTTCCTCTTCATAGATGTTAATATCAAGCAGATCATAGTTGATTTCATTTCCTACAACCGTATCCTCAAACATTGTATTTGCAAAATCACGTGAATCATGCCGCTTCACAACCAGCGTTGCATCTTCCTTCGTGTTAAGATTCTGTAGATCAGCTACCGGAATTTTAACCGACCCAACTGGTGTCTTAAAGCTCAATTTAATGTTATCATCAACATTTGTTTTTTCAATCAGCTTTTTTACAGCGTCAGCTGTAAATGTAACATCAGCTTCCACAACAGAACTATTACTTTTTGTTGCAGATAAATCAATCGTTATAACATTATCTGCCTTGCCGTTAATTTTATTTTTATCATTGGCATTGAGCAAAGTTGTAATTACGTGTTCCTCAATCACAGTGGAAACCCTGTTCCCTGTCATCTTAACTGACCGTTTTTCAGTAGTATTCAAAACGACTTTGCTGACATCCACTCTGAACTTATAGCATGATGTTACAGCTGTTCCCTTTGAAGTAACAAACTCAACACTATGATAAAGCTCACGGTCTGTTATCTCATCCTCCATATTGACGTAAAAAGTCATTCCCTTATTGCCTTCTCCATCAATATCTACCTGTACATCCCGTTCTTTGAACTTTGCCGTATTCAACCCTTCTGCTGTTGTCGCTGATTTATATCTTACCTTTGTCGCTGCTTCTGGAGCAATTACCGCAAAACCTGCCCAATATCCCTTTGTCGAACTATCATATGGATTGTGCTGCATTAAGTCTTTTGCATCGACATAAACGACATTCAACTCCGAAGTAGTTGTGCTAGGTTTTAATTGTTCACGTACTTCTGCATTATATTCGTCAGATGTATAGTGTACCATTTCATCAGTACCACTATAAAGCGGTGCAGGTATAATATTGGATTGCCTTGTCAGCTGTGCGCCCCAAGCAAAAGTTCGGGTTTTTTCTGAATAATCCCAGCTTCCATCCTGTAAAGTATCGCCTTTACTATAGGTATAGCGATCATCATCAAATGTAATCCACTTTTCAAGAACCGAAGTATCTTTCAATATACCGCCTGCTGTTGGCAACTCATTAGCATCAACAAAAAGGCTTGCATTTGTATCAGATATCTCATAAAAATGTTTGTTATCTTTACGCTCTTCTTCTTTAATTATCTTAGTCGGGTCAGCATCCGGCCCAAACTTGAGCATTGTTTCTTCCAGCTCAATCTCCTCATACGTACCCCGCAAATTATAGTATTTTGTCCATACTTCATTCGCCTCTTGCGCGCCAGTATATTGCCAAAGTCTAACTCTATATGTTCCTTCACACAGCCCGTCATAACTCTTATCCAAACGATCTGCCCAATGCTTTAAGGTAACAGTGCGCACATCAGGCCCTGACTGCTTTGCTGTCCATTCATCTACCAAAAGGGAATATCCTTCATCGTTCTCTATCTGTAAAAAATCATCTTCATCAACATCTTTTCCAAATTCAGTACCTTCCGGATATGTAATTGTTAAACGATATTTGCCATTTTCCGCCAAATCCTTAAGACGAATAAGCATTGTATCGCGTTCACAATCATCCTTTGCGTCGTCTGCACTCAGATTCAGAATTTCGTTATATTTTTCATTTGCTTTTTCCGGGTCAGCATAAAAATAAACTCCCGCTACTGATCCTTTTAAGGAAGTTGCCGCGAATGCGGTGACCGGCAGCATTGTCAGCAGCATCACCGCTGAAAGCAAAAACGATATAAACCTCTGTTTCATTTTAGGGTGGTCCCTCCTTCTTGAATTATAAATATTTACTGTCCTTTCCCTTATACTGCCTAACCGTTTCCTATCATCCTCCCCTTTCTATACCCTCTAATCACAACTTTCCGCTTGACTTCTCCCCGGATAGGGAGAAGTCAAGCCCGGCCGGGCTTGACTGTAAATAATGTTTGATACCAGCTGATATCCTCCGCGTTCGCGCAGCTCGGTCAATATCCTCCGGCAGTCGGCACGATCCGTTTTACTACACTCTTATCTTAGCATCTTTGTAACCAATTTGCAACCTTTTTTTCTCCGTATTTTCACAACAGAAGCAAAATTTGGACCGCCTCCCTTTGGTCATTTTTCCAAAGGTTTCTCCCAAATCCCTCTTTTCCATCATTTTCCCGCACTTTTTGAAGCACATCTCCCTCCCGCACCTGTCCCTTTTCCCCGCAAAGAAAAGGGACAGCCCCCCATCCGGAGACTGCCCCTTCACAACTTATTTTCTTGTGCGTGCACGGCGCATTTCACGCTCCATCAGGCTCAAATCGTCCAGACGGGCTGCTACCAATCCATCAAAAAATGTATGAAACATATTCAAAATCTCCTTTTTCATCCAGTCTATGGCAATGCAATGCCATAGCTCTTCCAATCACTTAGCGTCTTATTTCTGCCGGCGTGTATGGCGCATCTCGCGCTCCATCAGGCTCATACCATCTATACGGGCATCTACCAGACAATCATAAAATGTGTGAAACATTATACATTTTCTCCTTTTATTAAAAACGGTTTCTCTTTGTATCCGCAGACGGCAGCTTATCTCTGCTGTCCGCCCTGCGTGCGGGAGCGATGCATTTCACGCTCCATCAGGTTCAAATCATCCATACGGGCAGATACCAGCCCATTAAAAAGTGTACGGAACATATCATGTCTCTCCTTTCGTACGATTCTGACGCTCCGGCAGACAGTTCTGCGGGAGGCCCGCCGGATCTCTTAATCGTTTTCTGTCCGGCTGACGAGTATTATTCTACCGCAGCGGCAAACGAAAATCCAGAGGTAAACTGCCGGAATCTCTGCCAGAAAAAACCATTCTTTTGTGATTCTGTACAAAATAATTGTAAACAAATTGTGCACAGTGACAACTAAACAATTTCCGGCGGCTGCGCCTACCTTATATAATAGTACACCACACAGAAAAACAGGGCAGACACAGCAGCACATATCCATTTAATGGCGGAATACTTTTATAATCTACCATAAAATCTTCAGCAAATTACACTTTTTGCTTTTGACATGCACTAAATATCATACTTTTAGACAATATATTTTATAATGTTTTTCAAGATGACACAAAAAAAATGTCAACGAGGAGTAAGATGTATAAAACAAGAACAAGGACGGGACTCTAAATTTATGCGGCCCTAGACTTGCGCAAATGCGTAAAAGCATGGAACCAAAGGTATCACAGCGTATGCTTGCAGACCGTTTACAGCTAGCAGGGCTAGATTTAGACAAAAACGCAATTTCAAAAATAGAAGCGGGAGAGCGTTTTGTAACCGATATTGAATTAAAGGTTTTAGCCGAAATATTTCATGTAAGCACAGACGAATTAGTATATACAGAGATCCCGCCCCATAAAAAGGGAAAAAAATGTGCTTCACTCAAGTCGAATTAACAACACCTCAAGTGCGTTAATAGACAATATTGGTCACGCTTCTAAAAACAACATACTTTATAGAAAGGGTTCGGAAAAGATGACTATTTTAGAGCAACAAGATTGGCTGATACAACAACTGACTGACTTCTATACGATTGAATCCGCAAACATAGAATCAAATTCTAAATTAGAGTATAGAATTAGGGAGACCGAAACACGACTTAAACTTTTAGGTTTTACGAATTTGTCGGATTTACGTCCCAATAATTAAGTTTTTGCAGATGATTCGACATGCTTTTCATGATAAACGGCGCATTTTACATATAGTTTTACAATATTTCGTGTATATTTGACAATATTTAATGTTGATAAACACGTTCTGACATGTTACAATGATAATAGCAATCCAAATCAACAAACAGAGATTCCCTTTATTGGGAATCCCTGTTTTTAATCGATAATAATTCGTCTATAGTTACCTGAAATTGGTTTGCAAATTTTTTTAATTCAATATCGGTCACAAACCGTTGCCCCAATTCAATTTTGGAAATAGCATTCTTGTCCAAATCCAGTCCTGACAGCTGTAAACGTTCAGCCAATGTGCGCTGTGACATTTTTGGCCTCACTTTCTTTCTCAGCTGGGCAATCTTTGTGCCACACAGGTTCAGTTTTCCGTCATTACTTCTATTCTTATACATTCCCAGCAAATCAACACCTTTATGCACTTATTTTGCTATAAATACATTGTATTTGCTTTTTAATCGCAAATCAATTTGAAGTAATTACAATATATATTACTACTGTAATAACAATTCATTAGTGAAATCTTAAAAAGGAGTTATACCACAATGAATGAACAAGTACCATTTGACTATCAGACGCTACAGGAAAAGTATGGAATCATTAGAGATGTGCAGCCGGAATGTCCTGGCGTATATTATGTTGCCTGCCGTGCAAAGAAATGGGAGAACACCGGAACCGAACTTTATGCCGTCATGTCCGACTCCCCGGCCATATCAGACAAAGCAAAGTCCTTTGGTATCCCTCTGACCGAAGACGCACATACGCTGATCTATCTCGACGACTTTTACGGAGGATGGAATATCATCACATATGAAATCCACAAATATGCAGACGCCTGCGGCAATCCGCAGAATTTAGACTATCATCTGAATACCGAAATCGCTTTCGGTATGGAAGTAATTCCAGAATATTTCGGGGCGTTCCCTATCCCAACCGATACGCCCTGGGGAAAGACACTCGAACACCGCACCCTTATGAATGGACTCTTCCGGCTGCGAACCGAAACCGAGGGATGGGTGCTTGCAGTCTGCTATCCCCTCTGTGAGGATTTAGGCGAGACAACGCGTGAAATGGCCGAGCTGCTGCCTTATGACCGTGAAAATGGGATCGATGAAACCTGTGGATACCGTTTCTTCCGTAATTGTTATACCTGCCTGGCAATGTTTGAGCTGCTGCTGGCCGAGTCAAAGCTCCAAGACCAGGGGATCAATAAGGGCGCTATACATAATTTAATCTTGAGAGATTTCCCCGATTATGTAGAGCAATACTATTCATACCAGCTTCGCTACGGACCAAAGGGAATACAGTATTGGATCACACCGTCCCCCGAGGCTGGCACGGATATTTTCAGCGATATGGCCCCTGCGTCTCTGAATCCGGAGAATTCCCAGCCGTAAAAAGCAGTTGCCAATTCCATAAAACTGTGATAAACTAGACCAAAGAACCCTGTTTTGTATTATCATAAAGAATATAACCTAACCGTATTTCTACAGATTCAAAACAGGCCGTAATTTGGAAATGGAGGCGCTGCCAATATGCAGTATACCTATCATATTACCCCAGAGGATTTTATTGCGCTAAACATCTACTTTGCAGAAAACGATCCGGTCGTTAAAAAATCCTTCCAAAAGCTGCGCATGGGTGCAACAATGTTGGTTTTCTTTGGCGGGCTGATCTTTATGCTGGCACTGAATATGTTTACACCGCTGGCAGTCGTTGTCTATGGCATTGTAGCGGCGCTGGTTTATGTGTTCCTGCCGCGCCGTTTTTATCACAGTATGCGCAAAAATGTCGAGCGCACAATCAGAAATGCATCCAGCAAGTCCATCTGCGGCGAGAAAACTTTCGTCATGGATGAGAAAACCTGTTCGCTGATCGGGGAGGATGAGAATTCCTCCTATGAATACAGCGCATTCAGTAAGGTGATTCCAGATAAAGAGGATATTTACCTTTTCCTGGATGATGTTTCCGCACTGATTATCCCAAACCGCGCGTTTGCGGACGATCAGGCGCGCGAGAACTTCCTCACTGGCATTTCCGCTAAAATTGAGGCCGCAAAAACTGAAATTTCCGCAAATTCTGCCGTTGACAAATCAGATAACCAGGTGTAAACTATATTCAATCTCAAAATTATATTTGAAATGGCAATGAAGGAAATGGGCCGGTTTCACCGGCTTTGCCACCGTACAGAGAGCGTCCGCCCCAGGCTGCAAGCGGCGCACGGCAAAGCGAAACCTGCCTTACCGCTTCCTGAGCTGCGCGGGGGAATCAAGTATCCTGCGCCGGGTTGTTTCCGTTACAGACAACCGAGCGGCATAGTTCTGTCCGGCATCCTGCGGGCAGCTGTGCAAGCAGGGTGGAACCGTGGGATATTGTGTCTCACCCCTGAGTAAAGAGGGGTGGGGCTTTCTTTGTACCCTCCCCGATGCAGAGTAGATGGAGGTAATTTTTTATGTCAGACAATCAATTTACTTTTGAAAATGGGGAATATCGCGACACGTATCGTCATACGGTATCGCATATCCTTGCGCAGGCTGTCAAGCGCCTGCATCCAGAGGTCAAGCTGGCAATCGGCCCCTCAATCGAGAATGGCTTTTACTATGATTTTGACGCGCCGTTTTCCTTTACCCAGGAACATCTGGACGCGCTGGAAGCCGAAATGCGGAAAATCTGCAAGGAAAAGCTGCCGCTGGAACGATTCGAGCTGCCGCGTGACGAGGCTGTCAAATTCATGGAGGAACGCGGTGAACCTTATAAGGTAGAGCTGATCAATGACCTACCGGAGGGTGAAACCATTTCCTTTTATAAGCAGGGGGATTTTACCGACCTGTGCGCAGGCCCGCACCTCGACACAACCGGCCGCGTAAAAGGCAATGCCATCAAGCTGACCAGCTGCACCGGCGCATACTGGCGCGGCGATTCCAACCGGAAAATGTTGCAGCGCATTTACGGTACAGCGTTCCCGAAAAAGGATGAGCTGGACGCTTATCTCGCAGCCGTCGAGGAAGCCAAGAAGCGCGACCATAACAAACTGGGGCGTGAGCTGGAATTCTTTACGACCGTTGATGTGATTGGCCAGGGCCTGCCGGTGCTGCTGCCAAAGGGCGCACGAGTGGTTCAGCTGCTCCAGCGCTGGGTCGAGGACGAGGAACAAAAACGCGGTTATCTGCTGACCAAAACCCCACTCATGGCCAAAAGCGATCTCTATAAAATTTCCGGCCACTGGGATCATTATCTGGATGGCATGTTCGTACTCGGCGACCCAACGGACGACAGCAAAGAATGCTTTGCACTGCGGCCGATGACCTGCCCGTTCCAGTATCAGGTCTTTTTGAATCGGATGCGTTCCTACCGTGACCTGCCAATGCGGCTTGGCGAAACTTCTACCCTGTTCCGCAATGAGGACTCGGGCGAAATGCATGGATTGATCCGTGTGCGTCAGTTTACCATCTCCGAAGGGCATCTGGTACTCCGTCCCGATCAGCTGGAAGAAGAATTCAAAGGCTGCCTGGAGCTTGCTAAATATTGCCTCGATACCGTCGGTTTGCTGGAAGACTGTACCTTCCGTTTCTCCCAGTGGGACCCGAATAACCGGGAAAAATATATCGGCACCACCGAACAGTGGGACGAAGCACAGGGCATTATGGGTAAGATTTTGGACGATCTCGGCGTAGAATACAGCATTGGTATTGACGAAGCTGCATTCTATGGTCCGAAGCTCGATATCCAATATAAGAATGTCCATGGCAAAGAGGATACCCTTGTAACAATACAGGTTGACCAGTTACTTGCTGAACAGTTCGACATGGAATATGTCGATCAGGAAGGCAAAAAAGTGCGCCCCTATATCATCCACCGCACCTCTCTGGGCTGCTATGAGCGCACCCTTGCATACCTGATCGAAAAATATGCCGGTGCACTGCCAACGTGGATGGCTCCGGAACAGGTGCGCGTCATGCCGATGACCGACCGTAACGCCGACTATGCATATACCATTCAATCAGAGCTGGAAAAGAACGGTTTCCGCGTGGAAATTGACCCCTCTAACGAAAAAATCGGTAAGAAAATCCGTGAGGCCCAGCTCGCAAAAGTCCCCTATATGCTGGTACTCGGCGATAAGGAACAAGAGGCCGCACAGGTCGCAGTCCGTAACCGTAAGGACGGCAAAACGACAGTCATGCCACTGTCCGAGTTTATCGAGAAACTGCGCTATGAGGTCGATAATAAACTGAAATAATTATTTTGTACGCAGCCTGCCACCCGTCCCCGCCGTCCTTTTGGCGGGGCGGGCAGCACGCATGAACGAATATCGCTCACCAGATTCCCCCGCCGCAGCGGGATTGAAGCTTTTAGTCAATTTTTTCTCGAAAAAATTGCGCCGTCCGCGTAGGACGCCCGTCCGGCGAGGACGCCCGTCCGGCGAGGACACCGCTATCCTTCGTTTAATTCAAGATTGCGCGGCGACGGCGACGCCTTGAAAACACGTACTTGGTAGAGCTTCTGCGGTTCCAGTGGCCCAAAAGCAAAATGTCCCAGTTCGTCTGTGTATAACGAGCCTACCGGCTGGTCCGGCGCGTCCGAGCCCCCCGAAAGGTATATCGCTACTAATGCGTCCTGTACAGGCTTCCTGCCGGATAGTACCGTGCCAAGCAGCGCCGGCCGTGGGTCCGGCTGGATATGTACCGTGGTTTCTACCAGTTCGTTCGCTGCGGGCTTTACGTAGAATGATTGGTATAAGTTCATGCGTTATTACCCCTTTCTTATTTATTTCTAATTATATTGCTTCCTCGGATTCTCCCCCCTCTCCTTTTTGGAGAGGCTTTCCATAAAATCTGCGCGTTGATGGGGGTTCGGCGTCCTCTTTGTCCGTCATTATTTGCTGAACGGTTTGCCGCCCCCCTTCGTCCCGCCCGCAGGCGATGAGTGGGTGTCCAGAGGGACAAGTCCCTCTGGCGCTGTCTGCGCAAGACCGCCCGCCGCGCAGGCGGACAAAACAGCATTCCTCAATGCGCACGGGTTCTCCCGCGTTCCTTACAGGCGCTTTTCCAACACTCCAATTTATGAATCCCTTAAAGAAAAGGTGAACAGAAACACTATGGCAGATAAGAAAAAATTAGTCAGCGAAATTACTGCGATGGATGTCGATTTCGCTCAGTGGTATACCGATATCGTGAAAAAAGCTGAGCTGATCGACTATTCCTCCGTGAAAGGCTGCGTCATTATGCGCCCCTATGCCCAGGCTATCTGGGAAAATATTCAGCATACCCTCGACGGTATGTTCAAAGACACCGGCCACGAAAATGTCGCTATGCCGATCTTTATCCCCGAGTCCCTCCTCCAAAAAGAAAAAGACCACGTCGAGGGCTTCGCCCCCGAAGTCGCCTGGGTCACTCACGGCGGCTCCGAAAAGCTGGAAGAACGTATGTGCGTCCGCCCGACCTCCGAAACCCTGTTCTGTGAACACTACGCCAAAATCGTTCGCTCCTGGCGCGATTTGCCGAAACTTTATAATCAGTGGTGCTCCGTTGTGCGCTGGGAAAAAACGACCCGCCCCTTCCTCCGCTCCCGTGAATTCTGGTGGCAGGAAGGCCACACCGTTCACGCCACAGAGGCTGAAGCCCGCGAGGAAACAATGCGGATGCTTAACGTCTACGCCACGTTCGCTGAGGATTACCTTGCAATCCCCGTCGTAAAAGGCCAGAAAACCGAAAAAGAACGCTTCGCCGGCGCCGTCGAAACCTACACCATTGAAGCTATGATGCACGACGGCAAAGCCTTGCAGTCCGGTACCTCCCATTACTTCGGTGACGGCTTCGCTCGCGCCTTCGATATGCAGTATACCGACAAAAATAATACCTTGCAGTATATGCATCAGACCTCTTGGGGCGTGTCTACCCGCCTGATCGGCGCAATCATTATGACCCACGGCGACAATGAAGGCCTCGTGCTGCCGCCCCGCATCGCTCCCACCCAGCTGGTCATTATCCCCGTCGCATCCCATAAGCCCGGCGTGACCGAAAAAGCACAGGAACTGTATGATACCATTCGTCAGTCCGGTATCCGCACCAAAATCGACCTCTCCGAAAACAGCCCCGGCTGGAAGTTCGCCGAGTACGAGATGAAAGGCGTTCCGCTGCGGCTGGAAGTCGGCCCGCGCGATATCGAAAACGGTCAGTGCGTACTGGTCCGCCGCGACAGCCGCGAAAAAACAATCGTTAAATTTGAGGACCTGACCCGCACGGTTCCCGCGCTGCTGGAAGAAATCCAGTCCGCATTGTTCCAGAAAGCTCTCAAAAACCGCGAGGATCACACCTATACCGCCCATTCGCTTGACGATATGAAAGCAATCCTGAACGAACACACCGGCTTTGTTAAATCCATGTGGTGCGGCGACCGCGTCTGTGAGGAAAAGGTAAAGGAAGAAACCGGTATGCCCTCCCGCTGCATCCCCTTCGATCAGGAAACACTGGGGGATACCTGTCCAGTATGCGGCAAGCCCGCCCATAAAATGATCGTCTGGGGTATCGCATATTAAACATGTTTTGAGAAAATCAGCGCGGGGGTGAGTCTATGGCCGAAGGCCTTAACGAGGGTATGACCGATATCGGCGAAGCACTGACCGAGGCTGCATCAGATGTGGTTTCACCCACCCTGACAGATGTGGTAAGTGCGTTCTTTGATTCGGAACGTGGGCTGCTGGGCGTGCGCGGGCTGGTTGTTGTTGCAATCATCCTGATTGGGGCGCTGGTTTCCCGGGTCGTCAACCGCGCTTTCCTGAAAGCGGTCAACCGCCTGCGCGAAACACGAAACCCCAATGCTTCCGTCCTGTCCTTCCTGCGCTATGTATCGCTTGCCGGTATCTATTTTATCGTATTTTCCAGCATTGTTGCTGTGGTGCCGGTGCTGAATACCATCCTGACTACCCTGCTGACTGCGGGCGGCGTGCTGGCCATCGTGGCTGGCGTTGCCGCGCAGGAAGCGCTTGGTTCCATCGCCAGCGGCGTGATGATCCTGGTATTTAAGCCGTTTATCATTGGGGATGTGCTCCGGGTGCCGTCGCTTGACGTGACCGGTACGGTGGAGGATATCACACTGCGGCATACGGTGTTAAAAACCGTTGAAAACAAACGCGTGATTATCCCAAACAGTACGATGAACGGACAGGTCGTAGAGAATTTCGACTACGGCGAAAAACAGGTTTGCCTGATGCTGGATATCAGCATTACTTATGAAAGCGACACCGAACGTGCCCTTTCCGTACTGGCGGAGGAAGTAGCGGCCCATCCGGATTATCTTGACCCGCGCACGCCTGAACAAATCGCAGACGGGGAACCGCTGGTTACGGTGCGGGTGCAGGAGCTTGCCGACTCTGCTGTAGTGCTGCGGGCGCTGCTGTGGGGGCCGGACAACGGGACGGCTTTCGGAATGCGCTGCGACCTGCTCCGCAGTCTGAAAACGCGGTTTGATGCGGAAGGGATTGCATTTGCTTATCCGCATATGCATATCGTTCAGGATTAGGAGCTTTGAAAAATGGCCTGCACCGGCGAATGTGATCTTTTCCGGTGCAAAGGGGCTTTTGGAATAATGGCTGTGTCGAAAGCCTTCCCTTGGGCGTACCCTGAAGGTATGCGGTTTGCGTGCGGAATCAGGGCGTTCTCACGGGGGAAGCCTTTTCATGCGGCGATAATTGGGGGCGCACGCCCTTTTTCATAAGGCAGGCGCACATTTGCCTGCTGTTTCTGCTATCAATGGAGGTTTTACATGAAAGAAATTAACGTTAGCCAGCTGACTCTGAACCCGTTTGAGCGGCTGCATAAGCAGTGGGCGCTGCTTTCTGCGGGTACGCCGGAGGCATTTAACATGATGACAGTCAGCTGGGGTGCGCTTGGCGTCATCTGGCAGAAGCCTTCCTGCACGGTCTATGTCCGTGAAAGCCGCTACACGAAGGAATTTATTGACCGGAACGAGCTTTTCACGGTGAGCTTTTTGAAGGAGGGCAGCCGTGAAGCGCTGAACCTGCTGGGCTCGAAATCGGGACGTGAGATCAACAAAATGACGGAAAGCGGTCTGACGCCGGTTTTCATGAATGGCACACCGACTTTTGCAGAGGCGGAGCTGGTACTGGTCTGCCGGAAGGTATTCTCCGTACCGATGCCGTTGGAAAACATGCTTGATCCGGCGACCGTCAAGGCAAATTATCCGTCCGGCGATCCACATGTACAGTATATTGGCGAAATTATTGCGGCATATGAAAACTGATTTGAGCAATGGATTGGAAACACCATAGCATCTTTTTAGTCTGTGCAGTCCCATACCGCCTTCCCGCAAACGAACGCAATACCGCCAGCCTTCAAAAGGGGCTTGGAATCCGACCTGGTACCATCAGGCAGGAAGGAGTGATATTTGCATGGATGCAAAACAGGCTGCGGCCGAGCGTATTCAGGAACTTTGCCGCCAGCGGGATTTGAACATCAATTTACTGGCAAAGATGAGCCAGATTTCCTCCTCGACTATTTACAGTATGCTCAGCGGCAAAAGCCGGAACCCTGGTATTATAACGATTCAGCTAATTTGCAACGGCTTAGGCATAACTGTCCGCGAATTTTTTGACGACCCGATATTTGAAAATCTGGAAAACGTAATATAGTGGATTCAAAAATGCGCCAGCTTTCACTGGCGCATTTTTGAATCCACCGCTGCCCGCGAGATGTTCTGCCGCTGCTGCACGCAAAGTACCCTACGCGGGCAGCGGCAGGGCGCCGCCCTGCACCCGCGATTTTTTTTGTAAAAAAATCGAGTAAAAACTTTATCTCCGCTGCGGCGGGGAATGGGTGCGGCGCTATCCCATACGTTTCTGCTGCCCGGCCCGCCACAAGGACAGCGGGCCGGGCGGGATAATACGGTTAATACGAAAAATTTATAAGGTTATATTTTCATAGCGCAATCCGATTGCGCGGATGGTGATTGGTCAGGATTTCCTTCTGCTTTGCTGCTGCAACATCTGTATAAATCTGGGTTGTCATAATAGAGGTATGCCCCAGCATTCGCTGAATATAGCGGATATCCACATCCTCTTCCAGCAGCAGCGTTGCAAAAGAATGACGCAGCATATGTGGCGTAACTGCCATCGGCTGGGAAGCCTGTTCCCTATAACGCCGCACAATCTGCCGCACGCTTTGCTCTGACAATCTCCGTCCTGCGCGGTTTGCAAAGAAGGGTTCACTTCCGCGCCTTGCTGACAGTCCGGCATAGCGCCGGAGTGCTTTCAGCACGCTGATATTGCCAATTTGCAGCAGGCGTTCTTTTGCGCCCTTGCCCCATATCATAATGCTCCCGTCTTTCAGATCGACGTCCTGCACATTCAATCTGCATAATTCGGATACGCGGATACCGGTTGCAAACAGCAGTTCCAGCACGGCGTGATCGCGTCGGGCCGGCTCGCCGCCGTAACCGCTTTCTGACAATGCGCAGGCCCGCCGGAGCATTTCTTCAATTGTCCGGAGGGGCACTGTGCGGGGCAATGTTTTAGGCTGGCGCAGACGGATATGCAGCCGCCGGAACGGATCTTCTTTGAGGCAGCCTTCTTCCTCCAGCCACCGGCAGAAGGCTTTGGCTGAGGCGACCTTTCTTTTAACGGAACGCGGCTTATACTGCGCATTCAATTCTGCGACAAACCCGGTCAGCGCCTCACGGGACAATGGCTGACCATGCAGCATCCTGCCCAGCTGCCGCAGGTCTGCACGGTACGCTGCAACTGTTTTAGCGGCCAGTGCCCTCTGCCGCTCGCAAACGTCCAAATAGTCGGCAATCCAACCCTCTAACTCTTCCAATACCGTTCCTCCCTTTTACAACTGCCCAGCCTGCCGTTACGCCGCAGGGCTCTGCCCTCGGACTCCCGCGCCTCTGCGGCGCGCACCAAAGGGCTCTGCCCTCTGGACTCCCGGCAGGCTCTGCCCTGCACCCGCTGGGGCTCACGCCCCAGACCCCAAACTGCTATCGCAGTTTTCCTCCGCTGCGGCGGGGACGGGGGCTTTGGTGCGCATATAGTCGCTGCGTTCCTCTGCCCACCCCGCCAAAAGGACGGCGGGGATGGGTGATAAAGTCCGGTGCCTTTCCTTATCTCCGTTTAAGCACATCTACTTCCAATCATCATAATTATAGTCTGTCTAAAATGAAAGTAAATAATACCCTTTTCTTTCTATTTTCGCCACAAAAAAGGAGGACAGCCAGCAGCCTCCTCCTTTTTCTGATTCTGTTTTGAGCGAGCGTAATGATATCGGATGATTATTCTTCTTCCTCGGTTTCGTCTTCGTCTTCCTCGAAAAATTCCTCATCCAGGAAATCCTCTGTCATCTCTTCCGAAAGTTCCCCGGACCGCTCACCGATCCGCTCCTCTACATCTGCCTTACGGCTCTGACGCAGCCAACGATAAAATGTGCTGATTGATACGTGCAGACGCTTGGAAGCCTCTTCCGCAGAGATTTCCTTTTTTTCATACATCGCACGAATTTTGTCAAACCGCTTATCTGAACGCTTGCTCGGCCGTCCCAGTGTCACGCCCTGCTCCTGCGCACGGGTCATGCCCTCGCGCTGGCGGCGGCGAAGCTCTGCACTCTCGCGCTCCCTGACGGTTTGAATCATATCCCCGGTCAGCGTGCACAGCAGGTCATAGCAGCTCAGGCCTTCTCGGATTTCCTTATTCAGTTCTTCGCGGGAAATCCCCATACGGTCTGTATGTTCCTGCAATAAACGTTCAATATCTGCCCTGGCGTATTCATTCTTCACCGAAAGCATCATCATCCCTCAACTTTCCATTGCCTGTCCGAACTCTTCCGGACGGTTCTTCGTATTTTCGCATTCCAAACATCCATTCCCAACCTCTACACTCCTTAGAACCTGTTTCGTATCTTTCAATACAGGAGTTTCGCAGTTTTTGTTCCGCCAGCCAACATTCTAAAAGATACGAAACAGCTTCTCATGCGCAGCCGGAACGATGATCCCGTTCCCCATCAGCAGAAATACTTTACCCTCTCATCTATCCAGCGGCACTGCCGCCATCCCCTTCTGCAATACGGCAGAAAGTGCATTGCAGCGCCGCCGGCACAGCCATGAAATTACAGCTCCCGGGCAAGGATCTCTTCACGGCGGGCGAGCAAATCGCCATGAAGCAAAGCGTTGATCGCTTCCTCTTCCCCGATCCGGTCAATCATCGCGGCAAAGCGTTCACCCTTACGGCCGCGGTCACGGAAAAGCAGAATCGCCCTTTCGATCATGTCAAGCGTCTCTTCCTCCGTGTACAGGCCGGGCAGCGGTGTACCGAAGCGTGTGATCCGCCCCCAACGGCCGCCGATATAGCACTTATACCGTACATCGGAGGGCGTAACCGCCTGAAACGGACATTTGCCGATACAATAGCCGCAGTTATTACAGATATTTTCATCCCGCGCCATTTTGCCATCTTTGAGTGTGCAGCAGGACATACGGCAGTTTTTCTCAATCTGGCAGACCTTACAGCCCCGGCACATCTCCGGATCAAACAGCGGCGGGCGCTGTCCGACAATGCCAAAATCATTCAGGTCAGGCTTGACACAGTTATTCGGGCATCCGCCGACTGCAATCTTAAATTTATGCGGCAAACGGACATCTCCCATACCAACATAAAAGCGGTCATGCACCTTTTTGCCAAGGGCCTGCGTATCATAAAAGCCGAATACACAGGTTGTACCTTTGCAGGCCGTGACCGGGCGCACCCGCGCACCCGTGCCGCCGGTTATCATACCAGCCGCTGCCAGCTCTGCCTTGACCTTTTCAATATCCTCATAGGGCACGCCGACGATTTCTACGGTCAGGCGCGTTGTGAAGGTACAGCGCGTATGGTAACGCTCAGCAATATCGGCAACGATCCGCAGCTGCTCCCCTGTCAGTGTACCGTTTTCGGTAATGATCCGGCAGTTAAAGCGTTCCGTGCCGCGGTTGTGCAGAAACCCCTCCAGCTTGACACGCTGGATATCCTGTTTGGTCAATGACATTTGGTCAACCCCCTCCTTTGCGGTTGTTCATTTTTTCATCCTTCTTCACTTTCACTTTTTTAGCATAATAGAATATCTGCAAGGCGCAGCCTTTCCCTTTCGATGATGTGCCGCAGCCAGCGCAGAGCTTCTTTCAAACAGTATAACACAGGTCCCGTCAAAATAGAAGCCTTTTTTCTTTGCATTTTTTGTGAATTATAAAAGAACTACTCCACGAAACATATGAGGCAGATGTCTTGAGTTATTATAACACGAAAAAAGAAGTCTGTAAATGGTAATTTTTCAAGTAAAAAGGCAGTAGGATTCAAGGGCTTTTGGTTCAAAAAGGCAAATTAGAAACAGGGAAAAAACCACGGGGGCGCTTTCAGCACCCAGGCCCCCCGCAGGCAAATCGCGCGAACGCGCCCGGGCCCTCTGCAAAACTGCGTGTAAAATACTGGTTTTATGTGCAAAAGCTCGCTATACGCTGTCAGAAGTCCCGCATTCGCAGAAAACAGCAAAAATACTAGTTCCTGTACAGAGTTGTGGAATCTGGAGATTTTTTGTCTTTTTTTCGTCTAAAGTGCACAAATCAGACGCTGTATCACCGTATGAAAATCAGTTTGAAAACTGCCGAAAAGCGTAGTACAATAAAAGAGGCAGTCCGGGCGCACCATACTGCCGAAGATCCGGGCGGGAACCGCGCTCCGTTCCCCCCGTAAAAGAACGATTTTGAAAAGGCATATTTTGGAGGTATTAGCTATTATGAAATCCCGCAAGCTCTTGACCATGTTTCTGGCAGCGCTGATGATTGCCTCTATGGCACCTGCGGCAATCGCCGCCGACGAGAAGCCAGAATCCCCGACTACATCAGAACAGACAGAACCCCCTGTCTCAGCCGACAGCACGGACAAACTTCCCGATGATCAAAAAGATGTGTCCGCCGATATTGACGAGGATGAACCGTCAGACAACAGCGAGGACACCCCATCCGATGAAAACACCGATTCATCCAAACCGACCGAACCCACACAGGTCATTGTCCCGGTTATCCACAAAAAGAATGCTGCGCCCAGCGCCAGCTCCGTACTGGTAAACGGTACCAAAACCGCATTTGATGCCTATGCGATTGACGGATTTACCTATTTTAAGCTCCGCGATATTGCGGCAGCACTGACTGGTACGCCCTCTGCGTTCGACGTACAATGGAACGCAGAAAAATTCTGCATCGAACTGACCACCGGTAAGGACTATGCAAAACAAGACGACGACTTAATCACCGGTCAGGCCGTGAAGCCGGTTATTGCTTCCTCCACAAAAATGGGCGTAATTTTGAATGGCGAAGAGGCGGAATTGTCCGGCTATTCGATTGAGGGCAATACGTATTTCCAGTTGCGCGACCTGGGAGAACAGCTCGGTTTTGCAGTCGATTGGAACGCAGTGGAAAAATCTATTGCTATCACTTCCGAAACGCCCGATGCGTCTAATACTGACGATACCGTCAAGGATGATAACGACGAAAGCGAATCTGACGATACCGACAAGACAGATAACAACGAAAACGAATCTGACGACACCGTCAAGACAGATAATGACGAAAACAAATCCGATGACACGGTCAAGACAGATGATAACGTAGACGAGCCTGACGAAACCACCAAAACGGAGGACGATACAGAGGACAGGGCTGCTGTAAAATAACGGCTTTCCTATATAGATATATCGTGTATCTTTCCGCAGCGGCAGCTGCGGGGATTGTGAAACTGCCTTCGGCATATTGCCGGGGCAGTTTTACAATATTGTTCTTTACGCGCCCGGAGGCGTGCGGACAGATGGGATAATGAATGCATCTATTTGCTTTTTTTGCAAAAGTGCATTGTTTTTTCAGCCGAATTCATATATAATATAGGTGTAAAACTCGGAAACCGATTTTCAGACGCCGCAGAAGGCCGTCCAGCCTGCCGTCGTTCTGGCAGGCTGGACAGCAGTGCAGCAGCGGGCAGCAGGGCAGCAAGTCCCCGTCCCGCCGCAGCGAAGGAAGCCCCGTAGGGGCGGGGTGTCCAGAGGGCGGAGCCCTTTGGCACTCCCCGGGGAGGGGCGGGAGTCCAGAGGGCAGAGCCCTTTGGCGCCGTCTGCGGAGGACATTACCATGATTGGACAGGGGGATTTTTATGCCGACGGTTTCTTTTTCCTATATGATCACGGCCTCTATGGCCACCCCAATGGCCGATTTCGGCTACGCCGTCCGCGTGCCCGCCAGCAGCGAGCGACAGCTCCTAAAACGACTGCACTTTACCTTTCCGCCCGGCAGCTCGGGCGCGGAAAAACAAGACCCGCTCGGTAACCATATCCTGACCGGCATCCGCCGCGGTACAACCGCCCGCCTGGCTTTCACCGTCAGCGGGAAAGCCCGCATCGATCCCGAACAGTTCGAGGACGGCCCGCCCGATCAGTACACCGAACCTACCAGCCGTACCCATGTGGGCGCTTTCCTTCGACTTTTTTACCTGCACCATTCAGCCGTCGGCGATGACGTTGACCGTGCCCGCCACTTCTGTATGATGCTCCGCGAGGACTTTTCCTGCCGCCCCGGCTTCGCCGCCCGCGATACCGCCGAGGAAGCCATGGAAGCTCGCTCCGGCGCCCCCGAGGATGCCGCCCATATCATCCTCTCCCTGTGCAGGCTCGACCATATCGCCGCCCGCTTTGTCTCCGGCCTCACCAGCCATGGCCCTTCCGCCTGGATTGAAGTCTGGGACGGCCGGCATTGGATTCCAATCGACCCGCGCACCGGCGAGGTCTGTGACCACTGCTACCTCAAAATCGCCCACGGACGCGATGGGGATGATGTCGCACTCGCCGCACTTTCCAAGGGATGCAGGCTGACCCATGTGGAAATCCACAGCACTCTGACCGTTGACCATTCCAGCACACATTAGACCTGTCCGGAAACCAGCAGGTTGTCAACTGTCCTAAAAATCTATTATTCATACAGTATAATACGCTTATATACGCTAAAATGATGCATATTCGGCAGATGGCACCGTTTTGGGCTTTTGCGTACAGGTTCCAAATACTGTTCTGTAATAACTCATGCGTAGGGAAGTGATTTCTTTTGCTGCAAACTGTAGTATCCGTTGCCCTGCCGGTGCAGGAACGGCTCACCATCCGCAAAAAACGGCTTGCCCCCGCCTCTGCCGATCTGGCCGGACTGCCCCGGCTGTGTGTCGTGACCGGCACGCACGGGGACGAGCTGGAAGGGCAGTACGTCTGCTATGCACTCCAGCGCCGCATCCAGGCCGCACCCGAACACCTGACCGGCATTGTTGATATTTATCCGGCCCTGAATCCGCTGGGACTGGATACCATTACGCGCGGTATGCCGATGTTTGACCTGGACATGAACCGCATTTTTCCCGGCGCACCCGGCGGCCCCGCAGCTGAATTCATTGCAAGCGAACTTATGGATGACCTGCGCGGTGCATCCTGTGCCGTTGATCTGCACGCCTCCAATATTTTTCTGCGTGAGGTGCCGCAGGTCCGCCTGAATGAAAACAACGCCGACCGCCTGATGCCGTTTGCCCGGCTGCTGAACACGGATTTTATCTGGGTGCATCCAAACGCAACCGTGTTGGAATCCACACTGGCCTATTCGCTCAATACGGCGGGTGTGCCTGCGCTTGTCGTTGAAATGGGCACCGGACTGCGCCTGACCCCTGCCTGTGGCGAACAGGTTGCCGATGGGCTGCTTGCGCTGATGGCGCGGCTGGATATCTGGTCGGGCGAGGTTCCTGTCGGACGCGTACCGGTGGAATCCACGGACGGTGAAGTCATCCTGCTGAATGCCGAAGTACCCGGTATGTTCCTGCCCACAGTGCCGCACGGCGCACAGCTGGAACGCGGGGACCTGATCGGCGAAATTGTTGATGTGCTGCGCGGCACGCCGGTACAGCAGATCATAGCCCCGGCGGCGGGCTGGCTGTTCACTCTGCGGGAATACCCCTCATGCTATGCGGGCAGCGTGACTGCAAGAATGATGCTGGGAGGTGCCCGGCTGTGATAAGAGAGTTATTATTTTCCCTGAAAGCACCCTATCGCGACCCGTTGGAAATTACCGGATTCCGGTTTGGCAAAGGCGAAAAGGCGTGCTGTATTGTCGGCGCAATTCGCGGGAATGAGATCCAGCAGCAGTATGTATGTTCACAGCTGGTGAAAGCGCTGCGCGTGCTGGAGGGGAAAGGGCTGATTGCACAGGATCATGAAATCCTTGTCATCCCCTCTGCGGGGGCGGCGTATTCCATGAATACGGGCAGCCGGTTCTGGGCGGTAGACCATACGGATATCAACCGTATGTTCCCCGGCTATGACGGCGGCGAGACGACCCAGCGGCTGGCGGACGGCATTTTCCGTCAGGTGCGGGATTATTCTTATGGCGTGCAGTTTGCTTCTTTTTATCTGCCGGGGGATTTTGTGCCGCACGTGCGGATGATGGAAACGGGCTACCAATCGACAAGCCTTGCCAACCTGTTCGGCCTGCCTTATGTTGTAATCCGTCCGCCGCGGCCGTATGACACGGCGACGCTAAACTACAACT
The DNA here is from genome assembly GCA_910589115.1 of uncultured Clostridia bacterium. Lineage (GTDB taxonomy): Bacteria > Bacillota > Clostridia > Oscillospirales > Butyricicoccaceae > QXXE01. Next base: position 25,926 of record CAJUSB010000004.1, read on the forward strand.
GGCAGTTATGGCACACCAATGCATTCTCTGTGTACACATCGGCAACGGACCGGATAGACGAGCCATCTGCGCGGCAGGCGGTGGACTCGGTGCTGCGGTTCCTGAACCGTATTGGGCTGGTGCGGTATCTGTGCCACAACGGATATATTGCATCGGTCATTCACGAGGACGACCTGGTCAGCGTGCACAGCCCTACGGGCGGAGTATACCGTGCGCTGCGGTCGCCGGGGGACGAAGTCGCGCGCGGCAGCCACATTGCCGAGATCAGCGACCCATACACGGGAGAAATTCTTGCGCGGGTGAATGCGCCGACGGATGGGGTTATTTTCTTCTGCTGCCACCAGCCGCTGGTGATGGAGCACGCTATTATTTACAAAATTATCAAGCAGGCGCACGGCTATTAGTATGCGGGTGAACTGACCCCCCTGAAAAATGCCCCAAAACATGGACCTTCTATGACATATGTCACAAACAGAATTTTCCATGATAAAGTGCAGGATTTCATGCGTTTCGTCTGAAAACCCTGCACTTTATCATATCTTTTAGATAACCTGTAGTTTTTTTCGTGAAATTTTTATGAATTTTTTGTGAACGTTGCTTCTTGCGGTCTGCACATACCTTTGCTATAATAAGATCATCGGCGCAAGGCAAGAAAGTGAAACGCCAGGCCGAATATTATAAATATATTGCCAAAAAATCCGCAGTGGGGCTGTGCAATAGCGTGGCCTGGTACTGCGGCTTTTTTGCGTCCCGGGGTGCGTGGCTGCGTCCTGGGGTGCGTGGATACGCGGACGGCCCTGCGCGGGCAGCGTCAGGGCGCCGCCCTGAACCCGCGATTTTTTTGTAAAAAAATCGAGTAAAAACTTCACTCCGCTGCGGCGGGGAATGGGTGCGTTCCCGTCCGTCACTGCCTGCTGCCCCGCCCGCCAAAAGGACGGCGGGCGGGGTGGCCTGATGCTGTGTTATCTTCTGTGCTGATAGGATAGGGTCAGCCGGTTTCAGATGCCGCACCCACCCCGGGAGGTTCTCCCCTGTTCACCGAAATTTTACAGGTTTTCGCACCGTTTCAGGCGTAAATTGATACCAAAATGTAACCTAAAATTGAAAATTTGTGCTATAATAGAAGAGAGTGCCGGCAGCGTCCGCATGGCAGCGGCGGCGGCAGGAGACATGACAACCAAGAATGCATTCTCCGCGGCACACCCTATCGCTCCCGCGCAGGGTGTGAATCCCATTATTTATTTCCATGAAAGGGGTCGATCACATGAAAAAAAGGCTCTTGAGCGCTTTTTTGACGCTTTCACTCGTGACGGCTATGTTCCCACCGGGCGCTGTGGCAGCGGGCACCCGCCCGCGTCCTATCGGGTCACCGCAGCCTGTACAATCCTCCGGCGGAAGCAGTTCGTCAGGACAGGGCGTCCAATACCAACAGCCGGACGATGAAACCTATACGGGCACTCGTCCGCGTCCTATCGGCGATCCTTCGTCTGCGAATTCCTCTAATAAGGTGATCCGTTCGGTCTCCGCAGACGATACACCGGCACAGACACAAACTACCTCGTCATCTACAGCAGATACCTCGCCAATACAAACCAATATCCCTGCGGATGCAGTCCAAATCAGCGACGCCGCTGGTCTGTATGCTTTTGCCCAGCTGGTCAAAAGCGGAAAAACTTCCACCAATGCCGTACTGGTGAATGATATTACCCTCACCGGCAGCTGGTCCCCTATCGGCAGCACCGCACGGCCCTATACCGGCCATTTCTACGGCGGCGGGCATATTATCTCCGGCCTGAAAGGCTATCTATTCGATGTGCTCGGCAAGGGCGGACAGATCGATGGCGTACTGCTCTCCGGGCTGGATGGTTATATTTGTATGACAGCCTATGGTTCGATTACTAACTGTACCAATAATATCCCCCCTATGGATAATAATACCGGCAGCGCTGATACGCCGTCCGCTCCAACGCCTCCGCAAAATTCCACCGGCAATACCGGTTCGGCGGATGCTCCCGACAATACCGATTCGGTGGCACCTCCGCAGGCGGATTCCCCGAGCAATTCGGATTCGGCTGTCACTCCTCCGGCGGATTCCTCCGGCAATTCCGATTCGGCAACGCCTCCGGCGGATTCCTCCGGCAACTCCGATTCGGCAACAACGCCTCCAACGGATTCCTCTGGCAATTCCGATTCGGCAACAACGCCCCCGGCGGATTCCTCCGGCAATTCCGATTCGGCAACGCCCCCGGCAGATTCCTCCGGCAATTCCGATTCGGCAACGCCTCCGGCGGATTCCTCTGACACGCCAAACACCTCTGCACCCAAGCCGGTTACCACAAAAGACGTTGCTGTCAAGCTGAGCACCGCAAACTGCAAACGCGGTGATATCGTGACCGTTACCGTCTCAAATGCTACACCAGGCAGCTCGATTTATGTGCAGGGTGCAGATCAGTCGATTGATATGGATGCAAGCGGTTCCGCTTCTTTCCAGATTGATACCGCAATGCTCCGCGTATCCGAGGCAAACCAAACCTTTAATATGAAATTGGTTTGTGAAGGAAAACAGGTCGGCGGATTTTCACTGACCGTCAACGACCCGGATCAGGCGGAAACACCACCCACGCAAATCACGCCTCCGCAAAAGGTTCCCTCGAATCAGCTGCCCGCCGATGCGCCGAGCGCTGACGAACCGTCGGCGGATGAGGACACAGCAGCGCCGCCAACCCAACCGACAACCAATCCGCAGCCTTCCGCTCCAAAAGCAAATGGGGAGTCATTAGCAGGTGCAACTTTAGGCAACTTATCAAATGTAACCTATGATGGAAGCGAACATAAGCTTGTTCCAACCATTACTTTGTCAGGTACATCCGTTCCAATTACTGATTGGGATACCAGTGGAGGTACGATAACCTACAGCAATAGTAATAACACCCCGAATGATCTAACAAATGTAGGTACAATAACCGTTACAGTGACCGGCGATGATACGAACTATACAGGTAGTGCAACGGGCACCTATAAGATCAACCCAGCCAATTTATCAAATGCCACTGTAACATTGAACAAATCAAGTGCAGTCGAAAACGGCAGTTCGCAAACAGTTTCCATTTCTTCTGTTGTGCTTGACGGTAAAACGCTCACCTCTGGTACTGACTATGATTCCGAAATCCCCTCCAATATGATAACAGCAGGCAGTTACACGATTAAGGTCAAGGGAAAGGGGAATTACACGGGAGAGGCCTCAGCAACCTTTACCATAACAAAGGCTCCGGCAACAGCATTTGACGATACTACCAATATAATGGTCACCGGTCTTCCTCTTACGTATAACGGCAGTAATCAGGAACCAGCGATCACTGTAACGCATGGTGGTAAAAATTTAACAAAGGATACTGACTATACTGTTAAATATACCAATCAAAAAAATGCAGGCACTGCGACCGTCACAATCACAGGTAAAGGCGCTTACTCGGGGACAAAGGAAACGACCTATGAAATCGGTAAGAAGACTCTTACCGTTCAAAGTGCCGAAGCCGTAGACAGGGAATATGATGGTACAACGGACGTAAAAATCAAGAACGTCACATTAGCTGATGCGGTAAATAATGAAAAGCCCGTTATCGACTGCTCCGACCTGTCCGGCAAAATTGATAGTCCGAACAGAGGCTCGTATTCTACAGTGACTTTCGAGGGCAAACTTGCATTGAGCAGTGCCGCGGTCAACAAAAACTATGAATTGACCCAGCCATCAGGTTCGGTAACTCTGAACCCAGCAGTAACAATCAGCGCTGCCGAGCTTACAATCATTGGCGCAGTGATTCACACGAAAACCTATGATGGAAGCACGGATGCCACGGTTGACAGCGTAGCTTTCCGTAATAGAAGCGGCCAAACCGTTTCACTCACATACGAAGTCGATTATGAAGCTACAGCCACATTTGATAATGCAAATGCAGGCACAGGCAAAAAGGTAACCGTTACAGTTACGCTTAAAAACAGCGACGGAAATTACACTTTGACTGAAAATGTGTTTTATGATGCAACCGGTACAATTAACCCGCGACGGCTCAAACTGATCAGTGTAAAGATTGGCGATAAAGAATACGATGGTACAACCAACGTAACTTCAATCGAAAATCCAAAGTTTGTTTGGGCAAGTGATGAGACAAAAGAAGATACCGCCAACGGCCAGTACAACATTAGCGGCACATTTTCCTCTCCCAATGTAGGACAACAGACGGTTCAGGTTTTTGTAACTTTTACAAGCGGAAATTATGAGCTTGATTCCGCAGTCCCCTCTTTTACAGCTACGATTACCAAAGCACCAGCAAGCGTACTCAGCGTAGACACGATAAACGAACGTGAGTATGACGGCACAACCCGAATAGAAGTCTACTATGTCACATTGGATGTGATAGACACCGACCGCGACTATGTTGATGTTATGCGTCCATCCGGAAAATTGTACGGAGATCTCCCTGACAGCAAAGTCGGAGAGTACACCGAGGTTTTCTTTAATACGCCGCTCACACTAAAGGGCACAAACCTTGGTGACCGTTCTGGCAACTATGATTTCACTCCACCCACGGAGGCCGTGCCAATCCGTCACACAGACGGCAGCGGCAATGTGACCGAAATCACCAAAGCCACGCCAAAGCTCGACCCTCCGCCGAAAGCATCGGCAATCACCTTTGGACAGACGCTGAAAGAAAGCAAGCTGGATGCAAGCGGTACAACGGTAACTGGCGTAAAGGGTGAAGACGGTTTGCCAATCACTCTCACAGGTGGTGAATACGCATGGAAAGAGCCTGATACAAAACCCGCATCCGCAGGAAATCACAGCGCTATTTTCCTCTATACCCCTTCCACCGATAACGCGGTAAATTATCGGACAGCTGAACCAACTGTTCTAGTAGAGGTCAAGAAAGCAATCCCCAAAGTAGACAGTGAAGATATCGGCGACACACTGAATCTCTTCTACGGTCAAAAGTTGTCAGACCTTGAGCTGCCGGTGCCCTACAACGAATACGACAAATCCGAAGTAGAGGGCACATGGTCATGGATGGGTGAAGACGGAACACAGAATATTGTTTCCGGCTCCAAGTACACGATAGAATTCAAGCTCGACAAAAAGGCGGAAGCAAATTACGAAAACCCGCCGCAGAAAGAGCTTGTAATAAACGTCAAAGCCGATTATCCGAAGATCACCTTTGAAGAGCCTGCAAATACGGCCTACCGTATCGGCAATCCTATCCCGGTCAGGGTAACGGCGGTGAACCAGTATGATAAATCTGACGCAGTTCATGCCCCTCCGCTTGACCGAGAAATCGCCTATAAAATTGAGCAGAAGGGAAAAGAGGATATTACCGGTACAATACCGAATGGAGACTCCCTTCCTACGCAGGATTTCATAAACGGTACAAAAATTACTTTCACGGCACACAGCACAGCAGTTGAAAACGAGTACCTTGAAAAAAGCGAATCGCTCGAAGTAATTGTCACCGATAAGGAAGTCGTAAAGCCAGAATTCACCGCAAAGAACTCCACCTATGACGGCACAGAAAATAAAGGTTTCATTGAAGAATCCCTTCTTTTCATCAGCGAGCTGACCGAAAAGCCGGTCACCCCGCCCCCGCTGTACAAGTGTGAGTGGCGCACGGCAGAGGGCCAAATCGAGCTGGAAAAGGCTCCGGTAGACGCGGGCCGGTATCAGGTACGCATCGTCACGGATTCCGACACCCACGTAGGCAACAGCGAATGGACGGACTTCACGATAGCGAAGAGGCAACTGACTTGGCCGCCCGCAGGCTGGCTGAGCGCGCAAAAGGATGTCGGTTCCACGCTGGAGGTCAAAGTATCCGGCCAGCTCCGTCCGCAGGGCGTGCTCCAGGATGACATCAATGACGTCATGTTCACTACGCCGGAGATGGTAACCAGCGGGTTCAGCAAGTACACCGAACAGGGCACCTACACCGTTACGGCAAAGCCTGCCAGCGGCGGCGGCTGGGGCTTCTCTCCCGCTGTGCTGCAAAACTACGAATGGCCAACGGGTGACCCGGAGGTATTAGGCCATGTCGGTGTTGCTCAGACCACCAGCCGGGTAGACGCAGTCGTCGAGCCCAAGCAGGACAAAGCCGGTCACGAGCTGCGATTGGACGTCACCAGCAACACGGTAACGATAACACCGCAGCTGAAAAAGATTTCACAGGTGAATACGTCAACCAAACTGATTGATGTACTCCGGCAGACATTGATCTCCCACGCGGAGCGTGAGGAAAGCCTTTCGGTTTACTCTGGCAACGTGATGATCTATGATGTGAAACTGCTTGTCAATATCAACGGCACCTGGGAGGATGCAAATCCGACCAACTTCCCGGACGGCGGCATTACAGTGACGTTGCCATACCCGACCGTTGAAAGCAAAAAGGCGGAATATTTCACTGCGGCGCATATGTTTGCCTCGGATGAATTCGGCAAAAAGGCCGGTGAAGTTGAGTATCCGGCGGTCACAAAGAGCGATGATGGCATTACGTTTAAGCTGACGGGCCTGTCCCCCGTAGCAATCGGCTGGACGGACAAAAAGCTCGAAAAGCCGGATACGGACACCGATAAGGAAGACGACCGCAAGCCTGGCGAATCCGACCGCAGCGATGAAGACACCTATCGTGTACGTGTGCGCACTGCGCGTCACGGACGCGTCAGCGTCAGCGACAGGAATGCCGAAGCAGGTGAAACGGTCACAATCACGGCCCGTCCGAACAGTGGCTACAGCGTGGAAAGCGTGACGGTTACAGACAGCCGCGACCGTGAGATCCGCGTCCGTTCCCGCAGCGGCAACCGGTACAGCTTCACCATGCCGGCGCGTGCGGTGACGGTCGATGTAGTTTTCTCTGACGGCTCATCGTCCAGCTCCGCCCCGAACTTCACGCAGACCAACACGCCGGTTTGGGGCAATGCAGCGGATGCATACCTCAGCTGTGACGGCTACACAAACTGTGCATCCCGCGCATTTGAGGATTTGAACAGTGCAATGTGGTATCACATCCCGGTAGATTTTACGATCCGCAACAGTTTAATGGGCGCAATGGGCGACGGTAATTTTGGCCCGGGCAAGCCGCTCACGCGTGCTATGCTGGTACAGATACTGTACACCCATGCAGGCTGGCCGGTAACGACAGCGAGCAGTGGTTTCGGTGATGTACCGTATGGTGCATGGTATGAACCGGCGGTCAACTGGGCGGTATCACAGGGCATTGTACACGGCATGGGGGATGGCAGCTTCTCACCGGATCTGCCGATCTCACGCGAACAGCTTTCCGTTATGCTGTACAATTACGCACGCAAGCGCGGCATCACGTCGGTAACGGCGGGGAGCGGCACTGTCAATTTCCGGGACAGCGGCAGTGTTGGTGCCTGGGCGCGTGAGGCAGTGAGTGCAATGCAGGCGGGCGGCATTATCCTTGGTAAGGCGGGCAACTTATTTGACCCGAAGGGACGTGCCACGCGTGCGGAGACCGCCCAAATGCTCTGGAACCTCCTGAAATAAGGAAAAGGGTTGTCCTCCGCAGACGGCGCCAAAGGGCTCTGCCCTCTGGACTCCCGCCAGGGCTCCGCCCTCCGGCCACCCGCTGGGGGCTCGCCCCCAGACCCCACTCCTCGCCTGCGGGCGGGACGGGGGAACTTATAAAAATCGATGCAGGCTATGCACTTATCACGCATGGCCTGCATTTTTTTCGGGATAGAGATATATTTTTGATATAGTTTATGAAAATTGATGTGTTTTCACAGACTTTCTTTGTTATTTCCGCCGCTGTGTGCTATAATAAGGATATCACAGACAACATTCCCGGATAACGGAAAGGAGACGGCAACATGAAAAACAGCATTGTATACCGCCTGCTTGCCAGGCCGATGCGCCTGGACGAGCTGAAACGGGCTTTGCCTGAAATGAGCAGACAGGCACTGACGGAGGAGCTGGAAGCCCTTGGCGCAGCGGGGCTGATCCTCCGCAATAAGAAGAACCGCTATGCGCAGTCCGAACACTATGGCTGTACTGCCGCGACCTTTTTGGCGACTGGGCGTGCATTTTCCTTTGCGCGGCCGGACGAACCCCGGACGGAAGGGGATATTTTCATCCCGCCCGGATGTGACGGCGGGGCATGGCATGGAGACCGGGTGCTGGTGCAGGTAACGCAGGGCACGCGAGGACATAAGAGTGAGGGGGAGGTTGTTCGGATTTTGGAGCGCTGCCGGGGTGAGATTACCGGCGAGGTAATGCTGCGGAATAAATCGTATTATCTGCATCCGGCGTCCACCAAATATCCGGACATTGTGCTCCCGAAGAATCATTTGAATGGGGCACAGCCTGGCGATCATGTCGCGGTGCAGATGATGTTTTATGGAGAGAGAGGAATCCCGCCGCAGGGGGCGGTGACCGCAGTTCTCGGGCTGGAAGGCACAATGGAAGCCGCAGTCGCGGGTATCCTGCGTGAGAATGGGATTACGCTCCCGTTTTCGGAGGAGAGTGAACGGCAGGCGGCAGCCTGTGGCGATACGGTAGACCCGGCGGAGGCTGCCCGGCGGCTTGACCTGCGGGACAAGGTGATATTCACCATCGACGGGGACGATGCAAAGGATTTTGACGATGCTGTTTCGTTGGAGATTTTAGAGAATGGGCATTATGAGCTTGGGGTGCATATTGCGGATGTATCGCATTATGTAACGCCGGGCAGCCCGCTGGATGACGAGGCATGGCGGCGGGGGACTTCGGTTTATTATCCGGGGCATGTAATACCGATGCTGCCGTTTGCGCTGTCGCATGGGATTTGTTCGCTGAACCCGGACACGGACCGGCTGACTTTTTCCGCACTGATGGAAGTGGACAAGGACGGGCGGCGTTATCACTGCCGGTTTGCGAAATCGGTAATTCATTCCAAGGCACGCATGACCTACCGTAATGTCAACCGGATATTGGATGGAGACACCGCCCTGCGGGAAAAATATGTGGAATTGGTACCGGTTTTCGAGCGGATGGCAGCGCTGGCAGAAGCTACCCGTAAACGGCGGATGGAGCGCGGCGCGCTTGATTTGGATATTCCAGAGGCGGAAATCATTGTCGATGAAACGGGAATGCCGACTGACGTACAGTATCGCGACCGGGGCGCTGCGGAAAAGCTGATTGAGGAATTCATGCTGCTGGCGAATGAGGCTGTGGCAGAGTATCTTGACCGTCGGGACGCGCCCTCTGTATTCCGTATCCATGAGAAGCCGGATCCGGATAAGCTGCGTGCATTTGCGGCGTTTGCCCGGCCGTTCGGCTACCGGGTAGACCCAGGCAAGCCGCAGAACACCCGGCAGCTTCAGGCCGTGCTTGACGGCGCAAAGGATGATCCGCGGCAGCGTGCATTGCCGACCCTGCTGCTGCGTTCCCTGGCGCGTGCGCGGTATGACGCGGAGTGCCTTGGACATTATGGGCTTGCAGCGCGGTATTATCTGCATTTCACCTCGCCGATACGCCGCTATCCTGACCTTGCGGCTCATCGGATGCTTTATAAGGCTATCAGCGGGCAGACCTTCACGAAGACGGATCAAACCTTCTGTGAGGAGGCCGCAGGGCAGTCCACCGCCCGCGAGTTCGCGGCAGATACGGCGGAACGTGATATTGATAAGCTGTATTTAGCGGCTTATATGCGTCAGTTTGTTGGACAGGAATTCGAGGCAGAGGTGTCTGGAGTAGCGCCGTTTGGGCTGTTCGTAGCGCTGCCGAATTCGGTAGAAGGGTTGGTACGAATCGAAACCCTTCCCGGAGATTATTATGAATATATAGAGGAGCGCATGGAACTGCGCGGACAGCGTTCCGGATTCCGGTATACCATTGGCACGCCGCTGCGCGTGAAGCTCACAGCCGCAAACCCGGTGAATGGGCAGATTGATTTTGTCCCGGCTGTTTCCGAATGATGGTTCATGCAGGGCGGGGATTTCCCCCGCCCGCCTCATATTCTTACTTTTTTACGATTTGAAAAGGAGGTTTTTTCATGCCTTCACCTGCAAAACAATATAATAGCTATACCTATGCGGATATGCTGCTATGGGACGACAGCGCCCGTTATGAATTATACGACGGCGAACTGATTGCGCTTGCTTCTCCGTCAACAGCCCATCAGCGTATCAGCCGCGAATTACTATTTCAATTTACGGATTATCTTTCAGGAAAACGCTGTGAAGTTTTTTCCGCACCGTTTGATGTGCGCCTGTTTGAAAAGCAGGGCGACCAGCCGCAGGATGTTACGACAGTTGTCCAGCCGGATTTAATGGTCGTATGCGACCCGAAAAGGATTGACCGCAATGGGATTCACGGCGCGCCCGATTTAGTGATTGAAATTCTGTCCGATTCCTCACGGCGCAACGATCGCCTCGTAAAGTTCCACCTGTATGAAAAGGCAATGGTTTCGGAATACTGGATTGTAGACCCTGGTAACCATACGGTCATGGTTCATCTCTTGCAGGAAGGGTTTTACGGCTCCCCCGAAGTATATCTCCCGGGTGCAAACATATCCGTTTCGGTATTGGACGGCTGCAGCGTCAATTTGAATCGGGTTTTTTCACTCTGAACTTATACACAATTTCTTAGGAAGGGAGGTTTTTGCATGTCTTTACCTGCAAAACAATATCATAGCTATACCTATGCGGATATGCTGCTATGGGATGACAGCACCCGTTATGAATTATACGATGGCGAACCGGTTGCGCTTGCTTCTCCGTCAACAACCCATCAGCAGATCAGCGGGGAGCTGTTCCGGCAAATCGCAAATAACCTTGTAGGGAAGCGCTGCCAAGTGTTTTCCGCCCCGCTGGATGTGTGTCTGTTTGAAAAGCAGGGCGACCAGCCGCAGGATGTTACGACAGTTGTTCAGCCGGATTTAATGGTCGTATGCGACCCGAAAAAAATTGACCGCAATGGGATTCACGGCGCGCCCGATTTGGTGATTGAAATTCTGTCCGATTCCTCACGGCGCAGCGACCGCCTCGTAAAGTTCCATCTGTATGAAAAGGCAATGGTTCCGGAATACTGGATTGTAGACCCTAGTAATCATACAGTCATGGTTCATCTCTTACAGGAAGGGTTTTACGGCTCCCCCGAAGTATATCTCCCGGGTGCAAACATATCCGTTTCGGTATTGGACGACTGCAGCATCAATTTGAATCGGGTTTTCTCACTTTGAAACTATACACAATTTCTTAGAAAAGGAAGTGGCTCTATGCCAGGGCTTGTTTTGGAGGGCGGCACCTTCCGCCCGATTTTTTCCTGCGGTGTAATGGATGCACTGCTTGAACATGATATCATGTTTGATTATGTGATTGGCGTTTCTGCCGGTATCACGGACGGCGTTTCTTACATTTCCCGGCAGAAGGAACGCAATCTACGGGTAATCCGTGCATTCCGCAACGACCCGCGTTATATCTCCATACGGAATTATTTGCGCGGTGGTTCCCTGTTCGGTTTGAATTTTGTATACGAGGAAGTGCCTCAGCGTTATTTTCCGTTTGACTGGCACACATACCATGCCTACAAAGGCCGGATTTTGATTGGTGTGACCAATGCCCGCACCGGTCAGGCCGAATATCTGGACGGGATGCAGCTGGACCGCAAATGCACGATGCTGCGTGCGACCTGTGCCATTCCATTTTATTTCCCGCCCATCCGCATCGGTGATGAACTGTATTATGACGGCGGGCTGTCTGATTCCATCCCCATCCGTAAGTCCCTGCAGGACGGCAACCGTAAAAACCTGATTATCCTGACCCAACCCGCAGGCTATCGCAAGGATATGACACGCAGCACACTGGCAGCTGCACGTGCCCTCCGGCCCCGTTTCCCGAAATTGTCCGAAACCATGCGCCGCCGTCCCAAAATGTATAATGACACCGTTTGCTTTTGCGAACAGCTGGCAAAAAAACAGCCCGCAGATACGGTGCTGCTGCGTCCTGACGAACCAATCCATTCTTTTGAGCGGGACGTAAACCGCCTGACCGATGCCTATCATGCAGGCTACCGCATGGCCGAACAGAATATGTCCCGTATCCGTGCCCTTTTCGACTAAAACGAAGCGGGAACCGATATTCCTGCATCGCCCTGCCCGAGGTATTTTCAGCGTCTTGTCAAGCAGCCCTTTTTTTGATATAATTAGGATAAATCCCGGTGATAAGGAAGAAAGGGGAGGCTTTTGTTCCTCCTTTGGTGAGAAAAGATGCGAATACACGAATCTGCCGAAGATTATCTGGAATCCATCCTGATTTTAAGCCAGCAGAAGGGTTCCGTCCGCTCGATCGACGTTGCTCAATACCTTGGGTTTTCAAAGCCAAGTGTCAGCCGCGCAGTGGGCCTGCTGCGTGAGAATGGATATATTACCGTTGACACCGGCGGCTTTCTCAAGCTGACCAAAAGCGGGCTGGAAATCGCTGACTGCATCTATGAACGGCATCAGTTTATTTCGGCTTGGCTGATGTCACTGGGTGTCTCGCGTGAAACGGCACTCCGGGATGCCTGCCGTCTCGAGCACGCAATCAGCGCAGAATCCTTCGCGGCAATGAAGGCTCATTTCCCGCTGGAAGAGGGCTGGAATTCCCTCTCATGACAAAAAACTCGCCTAAAGGCGAGTTTTTTGTCATTCCATTTATGCTTTTAGCCGGGTATTTCGGGAATGGTTTCCCGCGCAATCTCCCGCAAGGCCTGTGCGTATCCATCAGACACTGCGCGGATAGATCGCCGTTCCCCGTTCCACGAATATTGCAGCTCCGTATCCACAGAAAAACCCGCCGAAACCCGCACACCGTCTACTATAAGCTCAAACGAACCCTCCTCCGTCGTACCTGCAAAGGAAGGGTTATCCTGTAATTTCGCACCTCGAATGACCTCTGCGACCCGTTCAGCCTGTCTCTCGGAAAGCTCCGCCTGCTGCACACGCCAGACCACCCTGCCAGAAATATGCTCGGCATGATCCAACAGGCTCACAAGCTCCCTGGACCACCCCATCGGATGGCTAAAACGATACACACCACCTACGGCCAGCAAAAGAAAAACCGAAAGCAGCAGCATAGCCCTTCTATTCATAAAGCCCCCTATTCCCGAAAAACTTTCCCACCCCGCCCGCCGTCCTTTTGGCGGGCGGGGCAGTACGTTCAAACGACATTCACCGTACCCATTCCCCCGCCGCAGCGGAAAAAAGCTTTTACTCAATTTTTTCTCGAAAAAATTGCGGGAGTCCAGAGGGCAGCGCCCTCTGGCGCCGCCCGCGTAAGGCCGCCCGCGTAAGGCCGTTCCAAGTTAATGGACGTATTCAAATTCAAGGTCGCCAATGACGACAAAGTCGCCTTCCTGTACGCCCATGGATTCCAACCGTTCGTAAACTCCAGCATTCGCGAGCATCCGATCCATATACTGTCGCGATTCGTAGTCCTCAGTGTTGACCGATCCCATCAGCCGCTCTACCCATGCGCCGCCAACTACATAGTAATCCTCTACCTTTTCCACCGTGATGTCACGCTCCGTGACCGCTTCCTCCTGCGGAATATACTCCGGTTCATAGGTGAAAACCGGCGGCAGCTGGCTCAGCTCCTTCCAAGTCAGATTTACAAGCTCACGCACTCCCGTATTGGCTGCCGCCGAAATCTCCGCAAACAGCCAGCCGTTTTCTGCCGCACAGCTGCGCAGACGCTCAACTGCCTCCCGATTATCCCCGAGCAAATCTGTCTTGTTTGCTACCAGGATCTGTGGACGCGCTGCCAAAAATTCACTGTAGCCTGCAAGCTCCTGATTGATTGTCTCAATGTCCGCAATCGGGTCGCGCCCTTCACTGCCCGCCGCATCTACCAAATGCAGCAGCAGACGGCAGCGGTCAATATGCCGCAGGAAATCATGCCCAAGGCCTGCCCCCTCGCTCGCGCCCTCAATAATGCCAGGAATATCCGCCATCACAAAAGACTGCTCCTCCGCTACCCGCACAACGCCAAGGTTCGGGATCAGGGTCGTAAAATGGTAATTCGCAATCTTGGGCCGCGCCGCCGAAACAACCGAAAGAAGTGTCGATTTCCCAACATTCGGGAAGCCAATCAGTCCCACGTCGGCCAGCAGCTTGAGCTCCAGCGTAATCTCAAGCTCCTGCCCAGGCAGTCCAGGCTTTGCAAAGCGGGGTGCCTGCCGGGTCGGCGTAGCAAAATGCGTGTTGCCCCAGCCGCCGTTACCGCCTTTTGCCGCAACAAAAGGCGCGTCATCAGACAAATCCTTTATAATCTGTCCGGTTTTCTGGTCGCGCACAAGCGTGCCGCGCGGTACTCGGATCACCAGGTCAGCGCCGTCCTTCCCCTTCATGCGCTTACCCATGCCGTTTTCACCGTTTGGCGCAACATATTTTTTCTTGTACCGGAAATCCAGCAGTGTGGACAAATTGTCATCCACCTGAAAAACAACCGAGCCGCCGCGTCCGCCGTCGCCGCCGTCAGGACCGCCCGCTGCAACATATTTTTCCCGGTGAAAGCTCACTTTTCCGTCTCCGCCCTTACCGGAAATAATTTTTATTTTCGCAATATCTATAAACATATCCGTTCCTCCGATAAAACGGAAAACAAAATCTCAGACCAGCGGCCTGAGATTTTGAAACAATTTCTGACTGTCTTACTGTTCGTAAACAGAAACGCGCTTACGATCCTTGCCGACGCGCTCGTAGCGGACAACACCTGCTACCTTCGCAAAAAGGGTATCGTCAGAGCCCCGGCCGACATTGATGCCTGGGTGAATTTTCGTGCCGCGCTGGCGGACAAGAATATTGCCTGCGGGAACGCGCTGACCATCGGCGCGCTTAACGCCGAGGCGCTTAGACTCGGAATCGCGGCCGTTCTTGGTCGAACCGACACCTTTCTTATGGGCGAAGAACTGCAAACTAATTTTCAGCATGGCTGTGCACCTCCGTAACCTGAATAAATTCAGCGTAATTTTCCTGCATTTCGTGATAATGGATACGGAGCGCTTCAAGCGTATCCTGTACGCTTCCGCGCACGGCGGGCGGGAAGGAGAGACGAATATGGGTCCCTACGGGCTCGACCTCCGTATCAAATACCAGCCCTTTTACATCATCCAGCAGGACGTGGACGAACTGTATTGCGCTGGTGACTGCGGCACAGACGATGTCCTCCCCCTCATCGGCGTACCCGGCATGTCCGAGCAAATCGACAAAGGTGAGCTGGCCGTCTGGTGCGCGGCCAAAAACAATTTTGGTCATTTACGCCTTAATCGCGCCGATTGTGACCTTAGTATAGGGCTGTCTGTGGCCCTGACGGCGGCGGTAGCCCTTTTTCGGCTTCATTTTGAAAATGTTGATCTTCTTTTTCTTGCCGGACTTGTCCGCAGTTGCTGCAACAGACGCGCCTGCAACATAGGGAGTGCCAACGGTCAGGCTTTCGCCGTCACCGACTGCGAGCACCTTGTCGAAGGTAACGGCAGCGCCGTCCTCCACGCCCAGCTTTTCTACGTAGATCACATCGCCTTCAGATACTTTGTACTGCTTGCCACCGGTCTCTAAAATCGCATACATACGGTAGCACCTCTCTTTCCATTATAATAGAGTCACGCTCTTGCGGGCGGCGCCTGCTTTCAGGCACACTTTACCAGCCCCGCTTGATGCGGTCTCTAAAAGCATAGCATATAACCCCTGCCATGTCAAGGTATTTTCTAAAGGTTCCGCCAAAAATCCGCAGATTTTCAGCACGATTCGTGCGCGGCTGCTCTACGCGGGGAACGCCCCTTCGCGGGGAGCGGCAGGGCTCCGCCCTGCACCCGCGATTTTTTTGTAAAAAAATCGAGTAAAAACTTTATTTCCGCTGCGGCGGGGAAGTACACGCCCCTTATTGCCTGCTGCCCCGCCCACCAGAAGGACGGCGGGCGGGGCAATCTGAAAACGGTAAATAAATGGTAACGGGATTTCTATAAAAAATAATAAGATGGCTTCTATGGGTATTATTCTGATATTACGGTCAGCCGATGCAAACGATTTCAGCGATAAAATTCGTTTATATAAGCACGTACATCTGCATCTGTCCCACGGAACGGGCCAGGCTGCTCCATTTTCAGCGAAACTAATGCGGTAGCATATTCCAGTGCTGTTGGAATATCATCGCCCAACATCCGGCGGCTTAAGTAACCGGCAAAGGTAGTGTCTCCACGCCCGGTACGCCCCGAAAGGTTCCGCGCTTTGACCGGACAGGTATAAAAGGAACTCCCGTCATAAACCAGCATCTCACTGTTATGAGAAATCATAGTTTCACGCGAACCCCAGGCATACAGCTGCTTTGCAGCCTCGTGACGGTCAGCATATCCGGTCAGGATCTCTGCCTCGGCCGCATCAGTTTTCAGGAAATCAAGCATAGGCAAAAAGGTCAGCTTATCTGCCCAGTCATGAAAATTCATACTGCCGTCTTCGTTATGCCGCAGGAATCCCTGCGCGTCGGCAGAAACCATTCCACGCTGTTTGAGTGCAGGAATGAGGTCGTTCGGGAAATCCCCGTAAAGCAGGCCGCACAGGTGATACAGGCGGCAGTCGGCTTCCGGTATCTCCTCCGGGGGGATCGGGTCGGACTGTGCAAGGCACTCAGCCTTGCGGCGCTCCCGGTCCGCAGAGAAATATGTATTGCGCATCAATGTCGTTTTTTCAGAAGGCAGCAGCGCCAGACTTTCCTTCGGGAAATCAAAGGCGTCCAATATATCGGCATCCTCCGGGCTGATCTTGATCGCCGAAAAGACACGGGCCTGTGCTGCACGTGCAGCATAAGCACAGAAATATACCGCCCCTCCAACGTCGTGCACCTCGTCTCCCTGGTAATCAATATTATGGTCACGCGTCACGGGTCCGACAAACATGATATCATACTTCATTTTACGTCCATTCCTTTCGGCAGCCTGCCGCTACATTCTCATGGGCTGCCGCACACGGGAGACCGGGCGGGCAGGCAGTGCAATCGTTTACGTTTTCTCCATTATAACAGCTTCGCGCGGCTGAGGCTATAGGTTAAAATATACAAATTTTTCTATTTTTCATGGGTTAAATAGTCAGAAATGAAAAAGAGTCCAAAAGATTTTTCGCTTTCCCTTGACAAGCCCAATATAAAGCGATAATATAATAATCATATTCCGGAAACGTTTACGAAATCAATTAACAGGGAATTTCCAATTTTAGCGTCCAAAGACTTGACATATATCTGGTTCTATGCTATGATAGGTGTCATATCTTATAGAAAAGGCGGTAATTGTGATGGATTTAGTTGATTATTCGACGTTGGTTGGTTATATGTCAAGCCAATTCTCATTTTTACAGAATACGGATTTTTTTCTCCGGATGATTGTCGCCTGCATGTGCGGTGCAGCAATCGGATATGAACGCAGCCGCCGCTTTAAGGGCGCTGGTCTCCGCACACATATTATTGTCTGCTGTGGCGCCGCACTGATGATGATTGTTTCAAAATACGGTTTCGTGGATATCACGGCACTGGACGGCACTACATACGCCGGAGTCCGCGGTGCAGACGCTTCCCGAATTGCCTCGCAGGTCGTCAACGGCATCAGCTTTTTGGGGGCAGGCGTTATTTTCAAGCATGGCAGCTCGGTGCGCGGCTTGACAACCGCGGCAGGCATCTGGGCAATTTCCGGCATCGGCCTTGCCATTGGCGCAGGTATGTATGCTGTCGGTATTTTTTGTACAATATTGATTGCCTGTCTTCAGTTTATCATGCATAAACACACCTTTGCAAGCGAGAATCTGGTTACCAGCCGCATACAATTTACGATTGCGCGAAACGACCGTTTCCAAACTGCACTGGATCATTTCTTTGAGGAGCACCACGCACAGATTTATGAGAGTAAAGTTACATACAGCGAAAGCGGTGATGTGACATATGAGATGGTGATCCGTTCTCCCAGCGAGATCACCATGAAGGATGTGGATGCCTTCCTGCAATCGGTCGCGGCCGTCCGCTGTGTTGATTTCATGGCAATTTGCTGATCCTTTTTCTTCTTTTCTGCGTTGGGGCACAGCCGCTGTGTGGTTCCCCCAGCGCAGGTTTTTTCTGGACCTGTAGCCACAGGTTCTTAAAATTTATACGGATTTCTATTTGCAAGGCGGATTATTTCTGATATAATGATCCTGTCCCGAAAACCAGCGCTACCGGATATGTGCCGTGGGTTTTCAAAAACAGATTTTACTTCAGCGGGCACCCCCCCCCCAGGTCCGAAAGGCGGCGAGAGAGGAACAGGCATGACGATATATGATTTCGATAAAACAATATATGACGGCGACAGTACAGTTGATTTTTTCCTGTTCTGCATGAAAAGGCGACCCCGTTTGGTACGTTTTCTGCCGCTGGCGCTCCGGCTGAGCCTGATGTATAAACTATGCATCATTTCCTATAAAGATTTCCTCCGCGCAGGGGAACGTACCCTCCGCATCGTTGCACGCGAGCTGGATGACCTCGACCGCCTGGTTCAGGAATTCTGGGATAAAAACGAACATAAGATCAAAAGTTTTTACTTACAACAGCAGCGGGAAGATGACTTGATCCTTTCCGGCTCCTGCGAGATCCTACTGGATGAAATTTGCAAACGGCTTGGCATCCGGCATTACATCGGCTCGCGGCTCGACCTGCGGGAAGGGCGGATCGAATTCCTCTGCTACCACGAAAATAAGGTAAAAGCACTTAGCGAACGCTATCCCAATGCAGAGATTGATGCGTTTTATACCGATTCAATGCTTGACCTCCCAATGATGCGTGAGGCCGGGCTGGTCTATCTGGTGAAAAAAAACCGTATCCGCCTTTGGTCGGAAACAAACGTAGGATAAAAATTATGGGCCTGTCCGGTATCACTGCCGGTCAGGCCCGTTTTGCGTTGCTGAAGCAGTCTGCCGCACCCCCGCTGTTCTTTTTTGGCGAGGGTGCAGAATACGGCTGCGGTGATATCTGATCCCCTGTCCCCGCCGCAGCGGAGGAAAGCTGCGTCAGCAGCGTGGGGGCCGGGGCGGCAGCCCCGGCGGGTGCAGGGCAGCGCCCGCCGCGCCCCGCGCAGGGGCCGGGTGTCCAGAGGGCAGCGCCCTTTGGCATAAGTGGCAGCACCGCACTACACCGCTTCGCAGTCAGCAGCGAAGCGGATGCCCGCATCCAGCCGCGCCTGCGTGAGCAGTTCGGAAACACGGAGACTGTGCGCCAGCGCTTCCCGCCAGCCTAAGTTGGTTTCCGATGAAAGCATTTCTGCAAAGGCATGGAATTCCGGCACCAGACGGTGCGGCGGAACAGAGAAAAATACCTGCTCACTGCCATCATTGCGATGCAGCGTCACCGCGCCGCATACGTTCACTGTGCTCGTTTGGAGAAGATAGCCTTCCGTGCCCTGAATCAAACAAATCGGCGGTGCCGAACAATCCTTCGCAGCAACCGCAATCGCCTGAAAAGTGCCGTAATCAAGCGTTAAAACACCGCTGGTGTCAATGCCACGCTCAATGTTTGCACGATAGGCCAGCTTTGCAGGTTCGCCAAACAGACCGCACAGATAATGCAAATGATAACTGTTCAAATCCATCAGTGCACCACCCGATTTGTCCGGATCGAACACCGGCGGCAGCTCGCCCAGACGGAACGCGTCATAACGGCGGCTATACTGGCTGAAATTACAGCTAACCAGCCGCACTGTGCCAATTTCTGGCAGCAGCTGCCGGATTTTGTCAAAATTCGGATGATACAGCGTGCTGACCGCCTCAATTAAGGGAACATCCTTCTTTTTCGCGAGCGCAGCAAGCGCCCGCGCCTCCTGCGCGTTGCTCGCAAGCGGCTTCTCAACAATGGCCGGAATGCCCGCTTCAAGCACCTGCTGCGCCACTGCATAATGCAGATGATTCGGCACCCCGATGTAAACCGCATCAAGCGGTATGGCAGACAGCATCGCGCCAAGGTCAGTAAATGCATTCTCCATGCTGTATTGTGCGCAAAGCGCCTCACCAAGCCCTTCTGAACGCGGCGTACTGCAAATGGCGGCTGCACGCCAGCCACAGCCCGCCAGCAGCGGGAGCACCTCCCGCACAATCGTGCCCGACCCGATAATACCCAGCCTCAGCAAGCCAATCATTCCTTTCTTTCAAATATCCACAAATAATCATTATTCTCACGTGCAAAAAAAGATTTGCCGCAGCCGACTTTTTCGTCCCGCCCGCAGGCGATGAATGGGAGTCCAGAGGGACAAGTCCCTCTGGCGCTGTCTGCGGAAGACCGCCCGCCGCGCAGGCGGACAAAACGGCAATTTCCGTCATTACAGCAGCCAGCCGCTCTTTCCTTCTATTCTATCGTAGCAAAAGGCCGAGTATTTGTCGATTGGTAGTTCTGCATAAAAATATATATTATTTTTTGTGCAGGATATTAAAAGCATACTTGTCGCGATTGTCACCAAATGGACACTGTACATTTTATGCAGAATATGGTATCATAATATAAGTATACCGAAAACGGAGGAAAACATATGAAAATCATCAACGAAAAGGGAAAGCTGTTCGGGCTTATCAATATTGTGGACTTTCTGGTGCTGCTGGCAGCGCTGGCTGTCATCGGCGGCCTTGGCTGGAAACTGCTTGGAACGCAGGTCGTTGAAGCAGTTTCCCCTACCGTCACGATGCGGACGCAACTGCGTGTACGCGGCATGATGCCGGTCGTATACAACGACCTGCTTGAGCATTCACAGGTCGGCAAACAGCTGGTTTCCGGTAATGCCTTTGTCGATGCAAAGATTGTCGATATGTGGACGGATGATTATGTAATACAGGTTCAGTGTGCTGACGGCCGGATCGTCAATTCCACTGACCCGACAAAAAAAGACGTGATTTTCGTTGTTGAAAGCGAAGTGACAAAAGGCACGCCAACCCCCAAAATCGGCACGCAGGAAGTGCGCATGGGCCGCACCTTTATCCTGAAAACCAATGATTTTGAAACCAACTCCAATATTGAACTGGTTGTGATGGAAGAATGATGCGTTCCATTTTGGAGGGCAGCGCAGTCTGGCGCGCCCTGAGCAAACTGCCGGAATGGTATCGCATGGGCGTTATTGCGCACTTTTTCCAGGCTATCCGGGACGCTTACCCGAATTCACGCTTCCGCAAACTGTGGCAGGCATTCTGCGCAGCGGCACTGCCGACGCAATATACTTCGGCGTATGCCCGTGCAGCAGCGAACTGCCGCCGCCGCATCGAGCGCTGGGGACCGTTTATCCGGGAAAGCCTGGTTTACCGGCTGTGCATCCGTATCTGGCAGCCATTCTCCAGCGCTGCGGAAAGCGGGCTGCTCGGCGGTGCCTGCCGATTCCTTGGAATGCGCGGCCTGCTGCTGCTGTGCCTTGCTATGTATCTGCCGATTGATTACGTGCTGCGTTCTGTGCTGCAAATCGGCTTTCTTGCCTCGGTCTGGGATGAAGGATTCCTGCTGTTCTGCGTCTGCTACCTGGTCTGGCATACCGCTATGGGACGGGCACCACTGGGCTCCCGCGTCACCCCGGTCGAAGGGTATCTCTGGCTATTTATCGGCGTTGGATTTTTCCTGATGTGCGTTATTTCGCCAATTCCTTCTATCGCTGTGGACGGCCTGCGTGCTGAGGTTCAATATCTGCTTTGGTTCTTCATTGTCGTCCGTTTGATTGAGGATGACCGTGATTTCGCTATTTTTTACGGCGCACTGCTCATACTTGGCCTCTGTATCGCGCTGCATGGTATTTATCAATATATTGTTGCAACGCCTATTCCGGCCTCCTGGACCTCCGACACCGAACAGTCAGTACGGACACGTGTTTTTTCGATTACCGGCAGCCCCAATATCTGCGGTGCACTGTTGGTACTCACTGCGCCGCTGGCCGCTGGGCTTGCCTATTACAGCAGGAAACTCCGGGTACAATGCGCGGCACTGGCTGCAACCTGCATCATGTGTCTGTCCATTGTATTCACTTTTTCAAAGGGCGCATGGCTTGGGCTGTTCGTGGCCGTTCTTCTCTTTGCCTGCTTCCTTGACCGCCGTCTGATTGCACTGATGGCTGCGGGCGCGGCAGGGGCCGTGCTGGCCATTCCTTCCATTGCGCACCGTATCACCTATCTATTTACTGCCGACTATGTCGCTGCAAGCCAGCGTGCAGGCCGCATGGTACGTTGGGAAACCGGCCTGCGCCTGCTGGAAGAAAGCAACTCCTGGTTCGGTTTCGGGCTGGGGCGCTTTGGCGGCGCTGTCGCCATGCAAAATCAAGTAATCGAGCAAAGCAATACTTTTTCTTACTTCTATATGGACAATTACTACCTGAAAACACTGGTAGAAATGGGCTATATCGGACTATTTTTCTATCTGCTGCTGCTGTTTGGACTGGTACTCTGGTGCCTTCGCGCCATTGGACGCACCAAACTATCAGCAAATCACCGCGCACGTGTACTTCCTGCGGCGCTTTTTGCCGGAATGGCGGGCGTGCTGGCGCACTGCTTCTTTGAAAACATTTTTGAAGTACCATATATGATGGCCTATTTCTGGTCCATGGCAGCGGCGATCCTTTATAGCGGTTACTTCCGAAAACGCCGCGCCACCCATTCGCGCGAGCGCTGAAACGCTGCGACTTATAGAACTCTGTGCGGGATACGCCAGAGGGCGCTGCCCTCTGGACTCCCGCAATTTTTTCGAGAAAAAATTGAGTAAAAGCTTTCATTCCGCTGCGGCGGGGAATGGATACGTTCATTTTTTGCCGCTGCACCCAACTCCCGCCCGCAGGCGATATCGGCGATGCGCAGCATCGCGGGTGTCCAGAGGGGCGGACGCGCCCCTTTGGCGCTCCCCGTGCAGGGGTGCCCGCCGCATAGGCGCGCTGTCCGCGCAGGACGCCTCCCTGGCAAAGGGTTCAGCCGTTTGAACACATTATGCATTAAAAAACCGGTGAGGATGATTTCATTCCTCGCCGGTTTTTCGCTCTTTGACTTGGTTTCCCACGCTTCTCACCCGCGCAGACCCTTCAGGCTGCGGATGTTCTTCTTATCCTGTGCGCCCTTGTTCATGTTGGTGGAAAGCATCATGCTGCCAAAGCACAGGGTACCAAAATCCTCAAAATAATTCTTCATAGACATGTGAAAACACTCCTTTTCGTCAGTTGTTATTCGTTTCTTCGGTGCCGGGCCTTTCCCCTGAGCACATGCTTATATAGAAAACGTCAGAGTTTTGCCGGATATTTCTTACAATCATAAATACATTTAAGATTTCTGCAAATATTTCAATCGGAACACTTTTTAAGTTTGCTATATTTACATACAAAATAGAGATGAACATATCTAACTTAACGTTGGCAAGATACCATCGTTTTCTATATAGTATACTGCTTTCCGCCCACCTTCGCAAGCGTGAATCTCGCCAAAAGTTTGTGGGGAAGTGCAGCCTTGTTGTGCATATTGAATAATTTTTAACCACACGCTTTATGCACATTAACTAATCCCTGTTTCTAAACCGCTCGTCTGTCCATTTCGCCACAGTATAAGCAATGATAAAGACATTTTGACCTTTTTCCATTTTTGACAAGAAGACATATTGTCTCCTCTGTTTTACGCAGTCTTCTCTACATTTTGAACAAATCTAAGGGGTAAGGGTAATTTTTCCAAGCATAATGCACAAATCAAAAGGAGATGCTTTGTATGATTCAAACAAATCGCAGTAAAGGAGCAGCCTATAATCTTGTATAGATTCAACATATCAACTGTTTCATATAACATCCGTGCATAACACATTTCCTCCGATACTGCTATAATAAAAACCAGATAAGGCAAAGGAGAATGTGCACAACTCTTCGGAAGTCTGGTAATCATTAAGGAGGAAACAATCATGGCAAACCCCACAATGCAGTCACAGAAGCTTCCAGCGGTTCAAAAGTATGCATTTGGTATCGGTGCAATCGGCAAAGACGCGATCTGCAACCTCGTCGGCGCATTCCTGATGCTTTACATGACCGATACGCTCGGCCTGGGCGCAACGTTCGCCGGTCTGCTGCTCGGCGCGGCACGTATCTGGGATGCAGTGAATGACCCCATGATGGGTATGATCGTAGATAATACCCGGACAAAATACGGTAAATTCCGCATCTGGCTGATTATCGGTACGTTGGTGAACTCGGTTTTCTTCATCCTGCTGTTTACAAACTGTGGCATCACCGACAAGAGCACCCTGATGGTCTACGTCTCTATTATGTACATCCTGTACGGCATGACCTACACCATTATGGACGTTCCCTACTGGTCCTGGCTGCCCAACCTGTCCAGCGACCCGCATGAGCGTGAGTCTATCTCCGTTATCCCGCGTATCTTTGCTTCTATCGGCGGTTTCATCGTCTGCACCTTCGGCCTGAACTTCATCAACTACTTTAATAAAATGGCTGGCGACAACTCGGTCGTTCAGGAACAGGCAGACGGTTCCGTATTGAATATCTCGGTCACTGGCTTTACTTACGTGGCAATCGCTATCGTTGTCCTGTTCATCATCTGCATCGGCATCACCTGCGCTTTCGTCAAAGAGAAGCCCACAACCGGCGCTGGCGTAAAAACCGAAAAAACAAGCCTGGGTGAGGCCTTCGGTATCATCGTGAAAAATGATCAGCTGGTTGCTTTCATCGGCCTGCTGCTTACCTTTAACCTCTGCACCCAGATCCTGAAGGCGTTCGCTGTCTACTACTTCAAAGAAGCCTGCGGCAACGCGTTCCTGTACTCCATCTTCGGCTACGCGATCATCGCTGAAATGCTCGGCCTGTTCTGCTTCCCGAAAATTGCCAAGGCGATCGACCGTGAGAAGGTATACTTCCTCGCCTGCGGCCTGCCGATCATCGGCCTTGTACTGCTGTTCCTGCTGGGCTATGTAGCACCCAACAGCACCGCCGGTGTTATCGCTTCCTGCGCATTCATCTTCTTCGGCTCCGGCCTGTCCATCGGCACCACTACCTGCTGCATCGCTGACGTTATCGACTACGGCGAACTCAAGTTCGGCAAGCGCAACGAATCTGTTACCTGCTCGGCACAGACCTTCCTGATGAAAGCGGCTTCCGCAGTTGCAGGCACACTGACCGGCGTCGGCCTTGATATCATCGGCTATGATGCTGCAATGTCCGGCGCACAGTCCGCAGGCACCATTGCAGGTATCCGCGTACTGATGTTTGCTGTTCCGATCGTACTGGCTGTACTCAGCTTCCTGATTTTCAAGAACGCTTACAAACTCAAGGGCGAGCGCCTCGAAAAGATGACCCGCGAAATCAACGCACTGCACGCAAAGCAGTCTGTATAACCATACCGCCGCCGGCCTGCGGGACCTCCCCGCAGGCTGCGGCATACAGGATAAAGAGGTTTTAATAAAATGCGATATATGTCCATTCCGGAAGCCGCGCTGCTGTGGCGGCTGTCCCCGGAGCAGCTCCGCAAAAATTGCGAGACCCATCAGCTCGTGGGCGCGGTCCGTTTCGGATATCGCTGGCTCATCCCCGCAGACGCACGCCGGCCAATCCTGGCTGACGACACACCCATACAGTCCGCCGCCAGAGGACTCCGGCCAATCATCCCAGCACCCGCAAGCTAAGGAACCGTTCATAAATAACTTGCGCCAACCGCTTGCATCTTCTTCCGTCATACTTCGTTGCTTTTCCTTGACAGGCGTCAGCCTGCCTGCGGAAAAGCGTCTCGTCTGACAAAAGAATCTGCGGCGCGCTTGTCACAATTTATTTCTTCACAGTTCCTTAGCCGCGGGAAAATCTGAAAGGAGGTCACACGCGTGATCCAGTACCATGAAACGACAAAAACCTTCCATCTGAACAACGGCAAGATCAGCTACCTGATGAAGGTACTGCCAAACGGCGCACTCGGACAGCTGTATTTCGGCAAAGCCATTCAGGACAGCGAATGCTTTGACCATCTGTTCGAGCAGCATCACCGCCCCATGAGCGCATGGGTGTTTGAAGGCGACAAGCTGTTTTCACTCGACCATACCCGGCAGGAATATCCATCCTACGGTACAACCGATTTCCGCCATCCGGCAGTCGAGGTGATCCAGCCGAACGGTAGCCGCATTACTGATTTTATCTACGTTTCCCACACCGTCACGCCCGGCAAGCCCGCCCTGGAAGGGCTGCCTGCGACCTACTGCGAGCAGGGCGACGAGGCGGAAACGCTGACCATCCGCCTGGAAGACCGCCTGCTGGGTCTGGCCGCTGAACTTTCCTATACCCTTTTCGCACAGCACGCGGCGCTGGCCCGCTCGGTGCGTTTCGTCAACAGCGGCACGCAGGAGCTCCACCTGACCCACGCTATGAGCCTTTCGCTCGACCTGCCGGACAGTGATTACGAATTTATTCACTTTTCAGGGGCTTGGTCGCGTGAACGTCATATGAAGGTCCGTACGCTGGAGCAGGGCATCCAGTCCGTTGAATCCACACGCGGCACCTCTTCCCATAACCATAATCCCTTTGTTATGCTCCGCCGCCCCGGCGCGGATGAGCAGCGCGGTGAAGTGCTCGGCTTCTCGCTGATCTATTCGGGTAATTTCCTGGCGCAGGCTGAGGTGGACAACTGGGACGTCACCCGTTTTACAATGGGCATCAACCCCTTTGGCTTTGACTGGAAGCTGGCGCCCGGCGAATCCTTCCAGACCCCGGAGGCCGTTGTGGTCTACTCTTCCGAGGGTATGGGTGCAATGAGCCGCACATTCCACACCCTGTACCGCACGCGCCTGGCACGCGGCGAATGGCGCGACAAGCCCCGCCCGATCCTCATTAACAACTGGGAAGCAACTTATTTCGACTTTACGGAAGATAAACTGGTTTCCATCGCTCAGGCTGCCAAGGAGGAAGGCGTTGAGCTGTTCGTATTGGATGACGGCTGGTTTGGCGCGCGCTCGAATGATTTCGCCGGGCTGGGCGACTGGCAGGCCAACACCAACCGGCTGGCACGCGGCATCCCTGGCCTTGCGGAACGCATTGACGCGCTTGGCATGAAATTCGGCCTTTGGTTCGAGCCTGAAATGGTCAACAAGGATTCCGACCTGTACCGCGCACATCCGGACTGGATCATCAGCACGCCGGACCGCCGGGTCTCCCACGGGCGCAACCAGTATGTGCTGGATTACTCCCGTCCCGAGGTTGTGGACAACATCTTTGGTCAGATGTCCAAAATCCTCTCTGAGGCTAAGGTATCTTATATTAAGTGGGATATGAACCGCTGCATTACGGAGGCATTCTCTGCTTCCCTGCCTGCTGACCGTCA
This sequence comes from uncultured Clostridia bacterium, assembly GCA_910589115.1. Taxonomy (GTDB): domain Bacteria; phylum Bacillota; class Clostridia; order Oscillospirales; family Butyricicoccaceae; genus QXXE01. The sequence goes on from CAJUSB010000004.1 coordinate 53,249, forward strand.
GGGTGAGCTGTTCCATCGCTACATCCTGGGCGTGTACAGCCTGTATGAACGGCTGACGACCCAGTTCCCTCATGTACTGTTTGAATCCTGCGCATCGGGCGGCGGCCGCTTTGATCCCGGCCTGCTGTATTATGCGCCGCAGGGCTGGGCTTCGGATAATTCGGATGCAATTTCCCGCTTGAAAATCCAGTACGGTACTACTTTCTGCTATCCTATCAGCTCCATTGGCGCACATGTTTCGGCAGTCCCGAACCATCAGGTAAACCGCATTACGCCGATTTCCACCCGCGCAAATGTAGCCCATTTCGGCACCTTCGGCTATGAGCTTGATTTGAACAGCCTGACCGCAGAGGAACGCGCACTGGTACGCGAGCAGATCGCTTTCATGAAGGAATACCGCGAGGTCATCCAGTTTGGCGAATTCTACCGTTTGAAATCACCGTTTGACGGCAATTTCACTGCGTGGATGGTCGTCTCTCCTGACCAGAAGACTGCTTTGGTCGGCTGGTACAAGGTACTCAACGAGGTAAACGGCCCCTTCCGCCGCCTGCGTTTGCAGGGGCTGAATCCTGCTTTCCGCTACAGCGTGGACGGCGACAGCGGACATTTCGGCGACGAGCTGATGAACGCCGGTCTGGTGGCAACCGACAGCGCCGCAGGCGAATGCCAGCCCTTTGAACGCAAGAGCTTCGACTTTGATTCTCACATTTTCGTATTGAAGGCCTGATTCTACACTCGCGAATACTGAAATTGCCGCTTTATCCGCCTACGCGGCGGGCGGTCCTGCGCGGACGGCGCCAGAGGGACTCGTCCCTCTGGACTCCCTTCCATCGCCTGCGGGCGGGACGAGGGAACGGTACGGCAAGTTTTCTTCACTCACGTATCAATACTGCTATTCACTTTCACTTCTACTCACTTTCACTTTTTCACTTCTTTTATATCTTCATTTTTTGCGTTGGAAAGCCCGCATCCCAGTGACGGAATGCGGGCTTTCCTATATGGTCAATCCTGTCCGGCCTGCCCTTTTTCCTTCTTTTCCAGAAGGGATTCCAAATCACGCGACCGCTCTTCCCGGTTTTCTTTCCGGTAGCGCAGGGGTGTAATGCCGAACTTATGTTTGAATGCTTTGGTAAATACCTGCGGGTCCTGGTAGCCACAGTCCAGGGCAATGGCCGAAACCGGCATATCAGTCAGGGCCAGCTCTTCCTTGGCCCGGGTCAGGCGGAACAGCGTCAAGTATTCCTGCGGTGATATCTGGAGCACCTTCTGAAATAATGCAAACAAATAACTCCGGTGGAGTGCAACATAGCGCGCAATATCATTGACTGTGATGCCGTCTGCATAGTGATGACGGATATACTCCACCGCCTTATGAACATACATATTCTCACGGTCGGTCTGGCTCATCCGTTCCAATGCCGAGGACATGTTCTCGGCCAGGAACGCAAAGAAGTCGCAGAGGCGGGCTTGCAAAACAAAGCTATCCAGGGTACTCATTGAATTATGACGCAGCATTTCCTCCACAATGCTCATCAGCCGCCCTTCTTCGTCGGGACATCGGAAGACCAGCCGTTCAGATCCAAGCCCTACCGAACGCAGGCACTTTTCTGCCCCTGTACCGTCAAATCCGATCCAGAGATAGGTCCATGGTTCTTGCGCGTCCGCCTGATAAAAGGTCTGCTTGTTTGGCTCAATTAGAAAACCTTCTCCCTTTGACAGCGCATGTGTAGCACCGCCCATCTGGAAGATCCCACGGCCCTCAACTACATAATGCAGCAAATAGTTCGGGCGCACTGCGGGGCCGTAGCTGTGCAGCGGCTCACAGCGGGCGTATCCACAGTAACAAAGATAGATATCCTGAAAGGTCTGGTACTGCTGGCGGAGCATCAAAACATAGCTTTCCTCCAAAAGAAATGCCTCCTTCCTTTTCCAAATGATCCGTTCATTTCAAAAACGCTGATTTAATTGTAGCATTCCGGACGCTGCACGTCAACAGGGTTTTCTTTTTCTAAAAAATGTGTTATACTGTACCTGTCCAGGCCCTGGCAAACTGCTAGATGGCCTAAAACTCAGAAAAGGTGTGAGAAAATGCTTTTTGAAAATATTACGATACCCGAAGCGGATTTTTCCGCTGTCCGGAAAAATCAATATGTCGGCGTGCGAGATGGCAAAATCGCCTATATCGGCACGGAAGCGCCAGAGGGTGAATGGGATGGCCGGTTCGATGGACGGCACGCGCTGTTAATGCCCGGCTTTGTGAATGCGCACAGTCATGCGCCAATGGTTCTGCTGCGCGGGTATGCGGAAAATCTGCCGCTCCAGCGCTGGCTGAATGAAAAGGTTTTCCCGTTTGAGGACTGCATGACCGATCAAAGTATGTATGCCGGTACGATGCTGGCAGCTGCCGAAATGCTGCGTTTCGGTGTATGTTCGTTTACGGATATGTATATGCGCATTCCTGCAATGGCGCGGGGCGTGCTGGATAGTGGGATGAAGTGCAACCTCTGCCGGGGTCTGACCGTTTTTGACGGTTCGGACTATGCAAGCCTCTCCAATTATTCTGACAATATCATGTTCTTGAAGGAGCTGGACGGGGCCGGAGACGGACGGCTGAAAATTGATTTTTGCATTCATGGCGAATACACTTCAAATCCTGATGCCGTGGCCGGAGTTGCCCGCCACGCGGAAGAGGCCGGGGTGCGGGTGCATGTCCATGTCTCCGAAACCCGGGGTGAGGTGGACGACTGCAAAAAACGGCATGGCAAAACACCGGTACAGTATTTTTATGACCTTGGCCTGTTTAATCAGCCAACCACTGCCGCGCACTGCGTATGGCTTGAAGACGGCGACTTCGATTTATTAAAGGAAAAACAGGTTACGGTTGCGGCTTGTCCGGTGAGCAATATGAAACTTGCTTCGGGCTTTGCGGATATACCGCGAATGCTGGAAATGGGGATTAACGTTGCACTGGGCACGGACGGCGCGGCATCCAACAACAACCTGAATCTGATGAAGGATTTATTCCTGTTTGCTACGCTTTATAAGGGCTGTTCAGGCGACCCGACTGTGGTTACGCCTGCACAGGCGCTTTCTGCTGCGACTGTCAGCGGCTGGCGTTCACAGGGGCGTGAGGACTGCGGCATTCTGCGGGTAGGGGCTCCGGCTGATTTGACGGTGTTGGACATCGACACTCCATGGATGGTGCCGGAAACTGACCTAATCAGCAATCTTGTTTTTGCGGCGCAGGGGTCGGATGTTCGTCTGACAATGGTAGACGGCAAGGTCCTGTACAAGGATGGCGAATATCCCTGCATGGATATTGAAAAAATCAAACATATGGTGCGCAGTGAAACCAGCCGCATCCTGGGGGTGCTGAAATGAACCGTTTTGAGCAATCGCTTGCGGAACTGCGGGCGCGGCTGCCGGAGCAGCCGGAATTCGGTATTGTGCTGGGTTCCGGGCTGGGGCCGATTGCGCAGCAAATCGAAAATCCATCCGTCATCCCTTATGGAGAAATCCCACATATGGCGGTCACGACCAATGAGGACCATGCAGGCCGCTTCCTTGCTGGCAGGCTGTCGGGACGGCGTGTGCTTTGTATGCAGGGGCGGCTGCACGGCTACGAGGGCTACGACCCGGAAACGATTGTTTACCCGATCCGCCTGATGAAGCTGTTAGGTATCCGGGCGCTCCTGCTGACCAATGCGGCGGGCGGCATGAATCCGGACTTTGCGCCGGGCGACCTGATGATCATTGAGGACCATCTGAATTTCACTGGCAAAAGCCCGCTGACCGGCGCAAACATGGACGAACTGGGGCCGCGTTTCCATGATATGACTTACGCTTATGACCCGGCGCTGCGCGAACTTGCGGACCAGGCTACGGCGGACTGCGGCATTACACTGCATCACGGCGTTTATGTTGGCGTAAACGGCCCGCAATTTGAAACACCGGCAGAAATCCGCGCCTACCGTCTGTTGGGCGGCGACGCGGTGGGCATGTCCACCGTTTTCGAGGTTATTGCGGCGGCACACTGCGGCCTTCCCGTACTTGCAATCTCCATGATTACCAACATGGCAGCCGGAATGCTCCCCAAGCCACTCTCCGGCGCGGAAGTCAACGAAACCGCCGACCAGCACGGCGGCACCCTGCAAACGCTGATCCGCCGTATCCTCGAACGCCTCCCCGGCCAAACGTTGTGAGTGCGGAGCTGCTCGTTTTGGCCCTTCGCGGGCAGCGGCAGGGCTCTGCCCTGCACCTGCGATTTTTTTGTAAAAAAATCGAGTAAAAACTTCTTTTCGCTGCGGCGGGGAATGGCTGCTTCGCCACTCTTTGATGCATACTGCCCCGCCCGCCAAAAGGACGGCGGGCGGGGTGGGCTTTTGCGGTTATTATTTTTTTCGTTTACTTAGGCCTTGTTTGATAATTGGAAGTGCACCCAGCGGCGAGGGATTTTTCCGCCAATCAAGGCAAATTTTCGCAGGAATCCTGTCGGATTTCAAGAAAATTTAACGCAGAGTGGCGGAAAAAGACCCGCCGCTGGGCGTGCAGACAATTTTCAAACAAGGCCTAAGAAATTTTCTTGTTTTTTCTATTGAATGGTGTCTTATGCTGCTTTCAGTTTGCGCCGATGGCCTCTTTTGGGCTTCCCTGCGCGCAGCTCCCGTACTCCAATATAAAGCAGCAGCACGCCAAACGCCCGCCGCAGCAAACTAACATCCATTTGCGCCGCAAAAAAAGCTGCTGCAACTGAAACCGGCACGCCCGCCAGCGTACACCAAAGTACCGCTTGACGGTCAATCAGGCCATTCTTTATATGTGACCACAACGCAGCCGGCGCACAGGCTATAAAATAAAGCAGGTTGATTCCACCCGCTGCGTATTGCTGCACGCCTGCAAACATCGTTAAATACAGCATCAGCAGAGAACCCCCGCCGACTCCAAAGCCGGACAGTATGCCTGTCACCAATCCTACCACAAATGCTACAATCACGCAAATCCTCCCTTTATAACAGCAGCAGCGCACGCACTCCGCCATATAGGATCAGCACGCCGAAAATCCGCCGCAGCCACAGCATGTTGACCCGCTGAAAGACCCTTCCGGCAATCACTCCGCCAGCCGCGCCGCCAATCAAATACGGCAGATTTTGCAGCACTGCAATTTCTCCCCGCCGCAGATACACCAACACGGACACTGCCGAAAGTGGAAGAATGATTGCAACCGAGGTCGCAAAGGCACGGCGTTCCTCCAGTCCGGCCCATCCGGCCAGCAGAGGCACAAGAAATAATCCGCCGCCTGCACCAAAAAAACCATTTGCCAGCCCGGCTAAAGCGCCTGTTATCAATAGCCGTCCGCGATACTTTGAGGCCTTTCGCCGATATGCCATATTCCGCCCCCTCTTTCCGGGAAATTATTCCATACATTGTTTTATCGTTACATCAAAGCACGCTGCACTCTCATCTTTCCTGCTGGATAGCTTGTACACATAAAACGGGGAATATGCATTTATTGTGTCTTTTTGTATTTTTGGCTTTAAGCAGCTGCATGATTAAAAACATTTGAAATTGAAAAAAGACCGTTCCATATCAGAACGATCTTTTGGAGCGGATGACGAGGCTCGAACTCGCTACCTCCACCTTGGCAAGGTGGCGC
>CAJUSB010000005.1 GCA_910589115.1 uncultured Clostridia bacterium
TTGTCCGCCCCATTTTCCTACCCGATGAAAAAAGCCGGAATCCCTTGCGGCTCTAAGGCTGAATGGTCCTTACTTAAATTGATAACTTCGGTGAAGCGTTAGAGACCGTGCAGTCGCATCTGGACGCAAAGAACTACTATGCATTTAATCCATCTTTTGACAATCGGATGCCCGTGACACCGAACTATCCGAAAATGTAACCTATCCCTGGCAGATTTTAAGTATAGGCCGTCGTCCTGCTGCCTTTAGAACGGTAGAGGGAACAACATATTTGAAAATCTCCGGAGAAGCGGGATTGGACGAAAAGCTGCACAATCGAAAATAATAAAAATAATTGCCTGCTCTGCGATATTTCGCGGAGCAGGCAAACTATTTTGCTTTATGGCCTGGCAACAAATTTCAAACAAAAGCAGCTAATACTATTTTTCCTTTTCCATCAGGAAGTAAAAATTTATGCAACGGATATCAAACATGCCAAAGATTACCCATCCACCGCATACTTCATACTCGAAACTTACCCCAGTTCATTCGCAGCCATCCTTTCGTCCCGCCCGCAGGCGATGAAAGGGAGTCCAGAGGGACAAGTCCCTCTGGCGCCGTCTGCGCAAGACCGCCCGCCGCGCAGGCGGGGCAAACGGCTATTTGCAAGGCGCACGAGTTTAATGCAGTGCGTTCAGGGAAGATTCAACCTTTTCAAGCAGTCCCCGGTATTTTTCCACCTTGGCACGCTCGGCAGCAACTACATGTTCGGGTGCTTTCCCGACAAAACTCGGGTTGTCCAGTTTTTTCATTACAAATGCAATGTCATCCTCTATTTTGGCCTTTTCCTTTTCGAGCCGTGCGCGTTCCTTATCAAAATCAATCAGCTCACCCATCGGCATATAGACCTGTGCGCCAGGCGTGGCAATCGACACCATGGAATCAGCATTTTCAGGCACTGAATCCACAAATTCAACCTCTGACGCATAAGACAGCTTGCCAAAGAACAGCGCTCCGGCCTCATATACGTCCCTATGCTGCGTGAACAGAATGACATTCGCTTTTTTGGAAGGCGGCACATTCATTTCCGCACGGCGGTTACGGATCGCACGGATGGTTTCCATCATCCGCTCAACCTGTGCCTCTTCCTCCGGGAAACAAAGCGCCTGCTGGAACTCCGGCCATTTAGATACCATGACGGACGGTCCTTCATGCGGCAGTGCCTGCCAGATGGTATCCGTAATATACGGCATGAACGGATGCAGCAGCTGCATCGTACCGGACAGTACACAGCAAAGCACCCGCTGGGTATCCTCATTTGCCTGCTGGTCTTCCTTGTTTTGCAATCGCGGCTTGACAATTTCAATATACCAGTCACAGAAATGATCCCAAATAAAATCATACAGTTTCTGTACGGCCAGGCCCAGCTCGTATTTCTCGATATTTTCGGTGACTGCCTTAATCAGGCCATTATATTTGGAAAGAATCCATTTGTCTTCAAGTGCCAGATGTTCCGGCAATTTGGCATTGTTGACCGTCAGATTCATCTGAATGAAACGGGATGCATTCCAAATTTTATTTGCAAAATTACGGCTGGATTCTACCTTCTCGGTGGAAAAACGCATATCGTTTCCGGGGCTGTTGCCTGTGACCAGTGTAAAGCGCAGTGCGTCTGCACCATATTTTTCAATGACTTCCAATGGGTCAATGCCGTTGCCAAGGGACTTGGACATTTTCCGGCCCTGCGCATCACGCACCAAACCATGAATATATACCGTCTTAAACGGTTCCTGCTTCATCTGCTCCAACCCGGAGAAAATCATGCGGGCAACCCAGAAGAAAATAATATCATACCCGGTTACCAATACCGAAGTCGGATAGAAATATTCCAGTTCCCGGGTCTTGTCCGGCCATCCAAGCGTAGAAAACGGCCAAAGTGCAGAGGAGAACCAGGTATCGAGCACATCCTCTTCCTGCCGGATATGCGTGCCGCCGCATTTCGGGCAAACAGTAACATCCTCACGGGAAACAGTCATTTCACCACAGCTTTCGCAGTAAAATGCCGGGATACGGTGCCCCCACCACAGCTGCCGGGAAATGCACCAGTCATGGACATTCTCCATCCAACGAAGATAGGTTTTGGAAAAACGGTCAGGCACAAAGCGCACACGTCCATCGTGTACCGCCTCCATTGCCGGCTTTGCCAGCGGAGCCATTTTTACAAACCATTGTTTAGAAGTCATCGGCTCTACCGTTGTACCGCAGCGATAACAAGTGCCTACATTGTGCTCATGATCCTCGGTCTTCAATAAACGGCCTTCCGCCTCAAGGTCTGCCAATACAGCCTTCCGGCACTCATAACGGTCCATACCGCAGTATTTGCCGCCGTTCTCGTTGACTGTCGCATCTTCATTAAAAACAAGGATTTGCTCCAAATCGTGCCGCAGACCCATTTCAAAGTCATTCGGGTCATGACAAGGTGTGGTTTTTACACAGCCAGTACCAAATTCCAGATCAACATAATCATCTGCAAAAATCGGGATTTCCCGCCCAATAATCGGCAAAATACAGGTCTTCCCAATCAAATGCTGATACCGCTCATCGTTCGGATTGACCGCTACGCCAGTATCACCCATAAAAGTTTCCGGACGCGTAGTAGCAACAATCAGATATTCGTCAGAATCCTTAATATCATATTTTATATGCCACAGTTTCCCCGGCTGGGTTTCATATTCCACCTCAGCATCAGACAATGCAGTCGTACAATGCGGACACCAGTTGATAATACGGTTCCCTTTATAAATGAGATCCTTTTCATAAAGGTTTACAAAAACCTCCCGGACCGCTTTGGAACAGCCTTCATCCATTGTAAAACGCTCGCGCCGCCAATCACAAGAAGACCCTAACTTTTTCAGCTGCTGAATGATACGGCTGCCATACTGTTTTTTCCAGTCCCATACACGCTCCAGAAATTTATCACGCCCAAGGTCATAACGCGTCAGGCCTTCATTGACACGCAAATGCTCTTCTACTTTAATCTGAGTCGCAATGCCTGCATGATCCGTTCCAGGCATCCACAGCGCAGAATACCCCTGCATCCGCTTAAACCGGATCAGGATATCCTGTAAGGTTTCATCAAATGCATGGCCCATATGCAGCTGGCCGGTAACATTCGGGGGCGGAATAACGATTGTAAACGGATGCTTTGTTTCATCTACCTCTGCATGGAAAAAACCACCCTCTTCCCAGGAACGGTACAGCGGTTCCTCCACGGCAGAAGGGTCATAAGTCTTTGGAAGTTCATTCATGTGCAAATTCTCCTTTGTTTTGAGATGTTGGGGCCTCTATTCAGGGGTAAAAAAATGCTTCCCTCCTGTTTTGTCAGGACGAAAGCATTCGTTTCCGTGGTACCACCTGTTTTCGCGGTGAAGCCTCTTCCCCGCGCACTCTAACCCCAATAACGGTGGGAAACACCGGACAGGCTTATTTGCCCAAAGCGTTCAGCCTGCCTGCTCAGAAGCGACTTCCCCCCTGCCTGCCCACGGGCTTTCACCAAGCCGCCCGCTCTCTGCCGGTACAGATAAAGGGTACTCCTCTCCGTCAATGCATTTTATTGTCTAATTATTATATAGTTTATCATATTCTTATACGAATGGCAAGTGCTTTTTTTACAGCATTTTTTTCAAAAAAGACTTGACAAATCCAGTATAGACAGATATAATTATTAACTGTCAGGAATGGTTTGATGTGGGTTGCTTTCTGCACCATCGAGGCGTAGCTCAGTTTGGTAGAGTGCCTGCTTTGGGAGCAGGATGCCGCAGGTTCGAGTCCTGTCGCCTCGACCATTTTCTTTATTTGATCGCTAGCTGGGAAAATGCATTTCTTGGGCCTGTAGCTCAGTTGGGAGAGCGTTCGGTTCGCATCCGAGAGGTCGAGAGTTCGAGTCTCTTCAGGTCCACCATTGAATTGTATTTTTGAGTGCAGATCAAAAATTGTGGGATTTTTATCAGTATGAAAAATAGCGCGAAAGCGCTAAAAATACCAAAACGGGGGCGTAGCTCAGCTGGGAGCGCAAAGCATCAGGTGTGCCACCCCGGAAAAGTTGAAGAAATTACGAAAATTGTGCAAGATGCCGAAAGCGTAATTTCAATGCAGAAACAGTACAAAAAGAGAAAATCGAGCAGCGTTTAAACACGCAAAAAGTTCTGAAAAACGGCGCAGAAACGCCGAAAATACCGTTACGGGGGCGTAGCTCAGCTGGGAGAGCGTTTGACTGGCAGTCAAGAGGTCATGGGTTCGATCCCCACCGTCTCCACCACGAAATGGCTCATACAGCGATGTATGAGCCATTTTCATAGGCAAAATCACCAAAGGGCAGACATCCAAATCCTGGGGATGCAGCAGAAGCAGTTAATATGGTTCAAAAGGGTGTTCCGGAAAACCCTGGCAGATGTTGCAGTGTGCATCCGGAAGTTTCCTGGCTTGGCAGGCTTGCCTATACCAGAAATCGTATGAAGTTGCAATAAAGCAAATCAACAAAAATTTCTCAAAAATATTGTGTGATTTGCCGATTGTAATTTTCAAAATTGAATAATCCGAAACGCGGAGGCCGCTGTTGATAAAAATCAGCAATGAAGCGGCCTCCGCTTTTTTTGATTGTACGAGGTGATAAGGTTTGGAATGAAATCCTTCGAGAGATGAAGCGTCCAAAGGGACAAGCATTTTCGGAAAGAAAATCAATCTTCAATCTGTACAAAAGATTGTTGAGAAAATTGTTTAAATTGCGCATTGCAATTTAAAATCTTTATAAAAACGAGGGTTGCTGCTGATCGAAAGACCAGAAAACCGCATCCCTCTTTTTTGTTGCTGCAACGGAAGGAGGGAAAATTTTGATCGATGCACGGACAGCGATTTTCGAGCGAGCAGAACTGTTTTGGGAACCAGCGCTCCTGACGCGGGAGCGCGTTGACCAGCGTACCATCCCAATCGGCTGGAACTGTTATGAGTTGGAAGCACGATATGCCTGCGCCGATATTTCCATAAAAAGTGGTTGTGCCCAATAAAACCAGCGTTGTTTTGTTGGTTTCTGCGCTGGATATTGATACCGAATGATGCTATGTTGTGTTGCAGCGATCACAAAAAATAAGAAGGACGGGAGGAAAACAATTTGAACCAGATTTTTAATGTCAGCATCTCGAAGCGTGACGGGTCGCTTACGTCGGTAGACCTCACGCTTCCGGCAACGCCGTACCAGCTGGCCGACGCGTTGGAGCAGCTGCGGGCGGACGGTGCTGAGAACGTGAAAGCGAAAATCTCCTATTGCCATAGTAGTGGGATCTTAAATCTGCTGCCGACCGCTTCGGGGAACTTATACGAGGTCAACGCGCTTGCTGAAAAAATGGCGAGCTTCGAGGACTGGCAGCGGGAAGCATTCGATGGGATGCTGAAAGCGGATGCCTTTGAATCGAGCGACCCGATCCCAATCGCAAGGCTGATCGACTTCGCGTACAGCACGGAATGCTGTCATGTCGTTGGCGGCATCACGACAGACAAAGAGCTCGGCGAATTCCTCGTTGAGAACGGGTTGTGGGGAGACGAGGAAACCCTTACAGAAGATGTTTATAAAAGATTGGATTTTAAGATGATCGGCCGCGAGCATCGGCTGATGGAGGGCGGCATCTTCACGGTGAACAGCTATGTCGAGCGGCACAGCGATTTGATCGAAGCCCACCGGACGCTTGACCTTACGCCGCCGTCGCTGGACTACACAGTGCTGCTGAAAATCTCGAAGGGCTTCTTCAACGCTCCTGCGTCCGACGGAACTCAGGCAATGACGCTCAAACTTCCCGCGACAGAAGCGCAGCTAAACGCGGTACTGGAGCAACTGGACGTTGCCAGCTGGAAGGAAGCAGGCTTCGCGTGCATCGACTGCAAAGCCCCGATGCTCATAGACCTTATCAATGATGCGGAGGATTTTGACGAAGTCCTACAGCTGGCTGATACGCTGGCAGAAATGCCGCAAAAACAGCTGACGGAGTACAAAGCGATCCTGGCCACAACAAGGTGCAGCGAATTTGACAGGGCTGTCGACCTGATAAGCAGGATGGAGGAATACATCGTAACACCGGAGTATGAAACGCTGGCGGACGTGGCACGGGATGAAATGAGCGTGATCATGTCGCCGGACTCGGTAGAGATCATGCTTCCATACCTTGATTTAGAAGGCTACGGTCATGCGCTGGTCAAGGCGCTGAACGCCGACCTGACCGCCTACGGCATGGTAGAACGCAAGGATCGCCAGCCCGTCTATGCACCGTCGGAGCAGTCTCAGCAGGGCGGACCGGGAATGAATTTATAAACACAGGATTTAGACAGGAGGGATAACCATGGGCACATGGGGGATCACCATGCGACAAAGCGATTATGGACTGGATATGTTAAATTCCATCATGGAGCAGCAGCTCCGGAAAACGGATTTTAAAAGTTTCAATGTACCGGAAGCCATAGAACTTTTGAAAGCTGATATTCTGGACGAAATCGAAACGGCCAACCGCGGCTGTTCGCCAAAGCTGCTGGAAGCATACACCGCTGAAATGTTCCCTTACCGCTTTTCGCAGGCGGCACAGCTACTTGCGGAATGCACTGCGGATTTCTGCCGCAAGGGAGAATTGGTTGTGGATGAATACCTTGGAGATCAGGAGGGATTTGTTGAACGGCACGTTCCGGAAATCAAGGCGACAGAAGATTCCATACAGATTTTGTTGGAAGAACTGTCCAAAGTCCAGGAACCGACCCACGCCATCTACCAGTCATGGTTTGAGGACAGCGACCGCGAAGCATGGCTCGCGCATATGCGGGAACTCAGCCAGACGCTGAAAGAGAATGTTCAGGCCCTGACCACTGGCAGCATAGGGCAGATGGAGCAGGCCGGGGGAGCCGCACACGAATCAGAGGGATTTGACGATCGTTCAAACCGGCAGGAAAACGACACGCAAATACAATATAGCGGCATGAATTTATAACATCGGAGGATATATGGAAACGAAAAAAGATATGCCAGTATGGATGGCTGCAACGGATTGCAGGGGCTGCCCATACCCGTCGACCGGATTTCTGTGCGGCGGCAGCGATGGTGGATGCATGAAAACACGGATTCAGAAAATCAATGATATGACATTGAGGGGTGAGAGCCGGTGTGTTTGTGATTAGGAGTGCCCTCGGCAATTTGGGGCATCCAAAGTATGGTTCGATACCGGTCGACTTTCCGACAGATATATGGTCGAGCGGCTCAACGAACTTAAAATTGTCGGCATACGAGGTGTTGCATTATGATGTTTGACAAAGCAAAGGCAGACGCGCTGCGGGAGCAGTACCCGCCGGGGACGCGCATCAAACTGGAACATATGAGCGATCCATATCCGGTCGAGGCCGGGACGGGCGGAACCATTCGGTTCATTGACGATGCTGGACAAATCGGGGTTGATTGGGACAATGGCCGCTCTCTGAGCCTGATCCCCGGCGAAGACTCATTCAGTGTCCAACAACTGCAAAGCCTGAAGCTGTATATGCCAATGACGGTGAACATCGACCGGCTTGACGAATGGGGCGATTACATAGACGACGACCCGGAGCAGCTCACCGATCAGGAAGCGATCGGCTATGCGCGCACGATCCGCGACGCAATTATGAAAGAGCGTTCGCCGGAGGAAGCTGAACGCGGGCTGATGACCTACCATCGTGAACAAGACAGTTTGAATGCCAAAGTGCAGTCCTTCCGATTCGATGTGGAAGTGCGGCGGAATAAGCTGTGGGGCGTGGCGGAATGTGAACTGCGCGAGCCGTTGAACGCCAGTGAAATGAGCGATTTGATCGACGAGGTCACTGGACAGGCAAGTGACGGATTTGGGGAAGGCTTCGAGCAAAGAGGGTTAAAAACGTCAGATGGCGATATGATTTATGCCTCCCTGTGGAGCGACGATCCGTCATGGAACATCCGGACGGAACAGGAATGTTTTACGCCGACCGCACTGCCGGAAGTCTGCCTTTCCACGCTGCCGTCGACCGGAGAACTGGTCTGTATCAAACGCGGAGAAAGTGGCTATCAGCCCTCCTCCTGGGAAACCGGAAATGCAGAAAAGAACCGGAGGTATGCGGACTATACCAACAGCAGGCGCGGAATAACACCCGCGCAGGAAGAAGCGATGCTGAACGGCTGCATCCTCGGCTGGGATACTCCGGCAGCAGATCCGGCGTATTATGAAAAGCACGAAGCCGCAGCTCCCAGTATGAGCTTGTAAGTTAATATTATGACATCGAAAAAGGGCCGTTTTCCCGAAAAGGATTGCGGCCCTTTTTTCGTGCTCTTTTTCGGGAAACCGCCCTTGAAAAAGGAGGACGCCATGAAATATGAACCCTTGGTGATGCACCTAAAATCGGAGTGCAAAGGCAGAAAAAACGCCACGAAAAGCTCCGAATTGGAGCAACGCCTGCACATTAGCGGGAACGAGCTGCGGCGGCGGGTGAACCGGCTCCGGCGCGAAGGCGTGCCGATCGGCAGCAGCGCAGACGGCTATTTTTATGCCGTGACTGCCGGTGAAGTTTACACGACCATTCGTCAGCTTCGGGCAATGGAAAGCGGACTGAAAGCCGCGATCAGCGGCCTTGAATCCGCGCTGTACAGCTTCGGTGAGAGCGAAGGCGGTGAGGTCAAATAAACAGCTTTATGAGTTGGATCGGCGGCAAAAAGGCGTTGCGGGATGTGATCGTCCAGCGTTTCCCGCTGCATTATGAGCGATATATTGAAGTGTTCGGCGGCGGCGGTTGGGTGCTGTTTCACAAACCGCCGCGCGGCGATTTCGAGGTCTATAACGACCGCAATAGTCTGCTAGTAAACCTGTACCGCTGTGTTCGCGATAAACACGACGAACTAATTGATGAACTGCGGTATGCGCTGAACTCTCGCGAAGAATTTGACCGTATCCGCGCAGAACTCGCTCGTGACAGTCCCGCGTCCGACGTGAAAAAGGCGGCGGGATTTTATCAGCTGATTCGCTACAGCTACGCATCCGGGCTTACCAGTTTTGGAAGCCAGCCGCACAACATTCGCAAGGATTTTCCACTGATTGAGCAGGCACACATCCGGCTTGGAGATGTGGTGATCGAAAACCGGGACTTTGAAAAACTGATCCGGCAGTATGACCGTCCGGTCAGTTTTTTCTACCTCGACCCGCCGTACCACGCGACTGAAGGATACTATCAAAACATCGGCGAAGAAGGGTTTTCCGAAAAAGACCACGTGCGCCTGCGTGATACCTTAATGCAGATCGAAGGCAAATTCCTGTTGTCTTATAATGACGACGATTTTGTACGCAACCTGTATCAGCAGCCAGGAATCCGGATGATGGAAGTCAGCCGCTTAAACACCATCAAACAGCGTTATGAAAACGGTTCCCAATTTGCGGAATTGCTGATCGCAAACTATGATTTTGACGAACGGATGCGAAGCGCACCGTCTCAGATAGCACTTTTTTAGGAGGGAAAACATGAGCATTAAATTTGTGAAAGAAAATCAGTCAAAGGGGGTGCGGATTCCATCTGCCGCGCTGAAAATCTGCGGTTTGCAGGACACGCAAAAGCTGGAACTTCACGCACAGGAAAAAGCGCTTGTGCTGCTGCCGGGCAGGATGACGGCAATGGAGCTTTTGCGAACCGTAGAGCACCTGAACGAGCTGGGGCAGGAATTGTGCGCGCACCTTCTGGAAGCCTGCGGCAAGTGCGAGGAATGCGGCGAAGCGTTATGTCCATTCGCGCCGGAAATGGATGATTTCGAGGTATCGTCAGAACTGTTGGACGCGGCAGGCATCCCTACCGATGCCCACCTGTGGGCCTGCCCGGATCTGGATGCAAAAACCATACATATCGTGGAAGCGCCGGAGGTTGACTTGCACGCGATTCATCCCGATTTGCTTGAAAAGCTGACCGAAGACGGCATTTGTCTGGGCGAACTGCAAAAATACTTAACCAGTAAGGAGGTTGTTTATGGCGGCTGACCTGACCTACTACACGATCGACGATCTGCGGCTCGGCCAGCGGCGCAGCGACGGCCCCGGCTGGCGGCTTTCAGAATTTGGATTGCGGTCAGATGCATTCCGCCATTACCGTTCACTGGATGCAGAAAAAGTCAAAGTTTTGGGAGTAACGAACGGAATACAGGCGCTGGATCTGGTGCGGTGCATTCCGGTCTTCCCGGAGGACAAAACTGGCGAGGATGTTCTCGTGACAGACTACGAGTACCTGCCCATCTGGTGTAAGAATCCCGTGGTTCAGCAGTTAGCAAAAGAGTGTATAGAAACATTCCGAATCCGTTACAGTCTGCACAAGTTTTCGTTATTCCCACTGCGGCAAAAGGGCGGAAAACAGGCTGCACAGAAGAAATTTCGGCTGATAAATGTGGCTGGCAGCAATTCGCCGATCCGCTGGATCTATGTTTCGGGTGTCGGCTGGCTGTCGCCGGTTGAATTCAAAAAACGTTATTTTCCGCCAAGAAACGGAGGTTTTAACTACCCGTTGGTGATGAAATACCGTGTTGACGCAGTCAACAGAACCGGCCGCATTTTGTTGTTGGAAATCGCACCGCGCGACTTTGAACGCATGGCAGGTGAAGACTAAAATACATATTTTTGAAAGGAAAACCTAGATGAATATTGACGTTAAAATCTATCTCCCCAAGAATCCCAGCGCGCTGCTGGCGACCGCGTCCGTCTGTCTGGACGGCTGCTTCATCATTCGCGGCGTGAAGGTGATCGAGGGCAGCAAAACGATTTTCGTGTCGATGCCGTCCCGCAAGGTCGATGATGAATATCACGATGTCTGCTATCCCAGTACGAAGGAATTTCGACAGGAATTCGGTCAGGCTGTTTTGGATGCTTACGCGGAAGCTGCAAACGCAGCGACATGAAAACGAATGCAGAAAGGAAACCATAAGATTATGAGAAAAATTATAGCATTTTGGTTGGCGGCGCTGATGCTGACAATCATGCTGCTGCCGACCGCGTTGGCGGTCGATGAAACGGCGGCAGCTCCGGCCGAGAGTACGGAGGAAACCACGGCAGCGGGGGCGGATGAGGGTGCGGCAGACAGTGCAGAAAAGTCCACAAGCGAGGAAATTCCAACATCGTTGACGACAGCGGTCAGTCCCACCGCGACACCCAAGGAAGTTTGTTATCCAACATCGATTGACGTGCGCGACGAGGGCGCAGAGATCCGCAAAATTTACGACCTTTCACCAGATGCAGACCCGGCGGGAATCCCGCGCACGGATTTTGAACACGCCGGTTTTTATTACACCTTCGTCGACCTTTTGAAACAGGAGCTTCCGGAATATGAGGAGCGCACACACACTGAATCTGTAACTTTAAACAGCAAAAGTAAGGATATGGAGTCGGTTTTAGCACTGCTTCCGGAACAAAAGGAGTTTGTAACGGATGACGGGCTTGCAGGAATCCTGAGCCTTCAGTTGGACACGGTACAGGTTGAAACAGCGGGCTACGGAAAATCGACAAAACAGGTATCGGTCACGCGAAACTACCCGAATCAGGTCAGTCAGGACACTGAAAACATCCCGAAAACCATCGACGACGGCGGCAAAACGCTGACGTTAGCGGATATCAAATGGCAAACCGACAACACCGCCAATATGAATGGCTATGCGATGGGCGACCGTTATACGGCAGTCGCGACCTACACCGGAACGGCAACCAGCACCTATGTAAAGGGCTACACGGTGACCGCCGAATATACGGGAACGGTCAGCCGGATCGCGCTGAATCGGGTGCGTTATGTTGCGATTTTTGAAGGAATGGCAATTTTTTCAGACATTCCCGACCCGAACGATACCTCCGACCTGATGGAGCCGCCGGCCGATTCGACCGACCCGTCTGCGCCTGTCAACCCCGAAACACCAGTCGTTCCAGATACCCCTAGCCAATCAGAGAATCCCGAGCCGGAAGCACCTGACGCAAATACACCGCAGGAGCCGCAGGCCCCCGTGTTTTCGTTCAACTGGTCTTACATTTTGGTGCCGCTGCTGGTGATCGCGTTGGCAGGTATCGGCGTGGGAATCGCGTTGTTTATCAAACATCGGACAGAGAATGGAGATGATTCAGATTGAAAAAGATAAGGTTTATAGCACTTTTCGCCTGTTTAGCGATGGCGTTTGCGCCGTCCGCAGGCGCACTTGAATACACCATCGACACGCCGGACAATACCAATTATGGCAAGCCGACCTCAATCGAAGTACCGATCACCGCAGACGGCGGTGCAGCGAAAAACGAAGATATCAGCAAAAACGCAGCGAAGATCCCGCCGCTGTTTGGCAGTGGGGCGAGCAACACGCTGAACACCGGCAGCTACCTCACGCCAAACCTTGTTCCGGGGATGCAGCCCACCGGCGGCACGGTTAACGGCTCGAATGCGGCGATCGTTCTTCCGCCGTCTGCGGGCGGAGCTGTGACCGGCTCAACGGGAAGCTCCGGCACGATTTCCAACGGAACGACCTCGTCAGGCGGCAATTCATCGATAACCGGCTCGAATTTCAGCACCAGCACGCAGCCGAACACATCCAGCGGTTTCACGAAGGTGACCTCGGATATGTACTACTCGAACGGCCACCTTGGAACGCTGAAAATCCCGGCAATCGACCTTTCGGTCAAGATTTACGAAGGAACGGACAGCGATACGCTTCATAAAGGTGTCGGACACTTTGAGGATAGCAGCATTTGGAGCGGCAATGTCGCGTTGGCAGGGCATAATCGCGGAACGATGCAGCCGTTCAATAAACTGCATAAATTGGAAGTCGGCGACGAAGTCACGCTGAAAACAAAGCTCGGCACACGGACTTATAAAGTGGTCTCCGTCTCGAAAATCGATTATGACGACCGGAGCGGCCTTGCCGTGACTCGTGAGAACAGGCTCACCCTTTACACCTGTGTGCAGGACGAAAGCGAATACCGCTGGTGTGTAGTCTGCACTGAAATTGTATAATCTGCTTGGTTTTCTGCCCTGAACTTCTCCGTTTCGGCTTCTAATTCTTCTCGACTTATGGATATTCTTCGGGTATCATGTACTTGTAAAAACATTATGATACGATATCGATGTAGGAGGATAAAACCATGTTGAAAAAGGAATTTATCGCCGGAATGGTGACAGGCGCAATCGCGTTTGGAGGGACGGGAGCCGCTGCCGCAGGGCTGCTTGCACAGCCGTCCATGCAGGGCATTTACGTGAACGGGCAACCGGTCTACTGCACCGCATATGCAATCTCAGGCAACAATTATGTGCGGCTTCGCGATATCGGGCAGGTAGTCGGCTTCGCTGTGAGCTACGACGCGGCAACGGACAGTGTGCAAATCCGTACAGGCGCACAACAGGCGGTACAGCCCGCTGCTGCGATGATTCCGACCGCCACGACAGTGTCCCAGCGCACGGCTGAAACGCCCGCACAGCCCGCCGTAACGCCCAAGTCGCAGAGCAGCGGCAGGGACTACTCGCAGGATGCGAACCCCGCGATCTTCACCGCCGACCTTCCGCGCGAGTTCTACAATTCCGCACGGCACGCCTATCTAAACGCAGAAGAAATGGCAGCAGCATTCGACCGCGATTTACGCAAGGCAGACACTTCGCTGCCGATCTTCCTGCCAGATGGCGTGACGGTGACTGCAAAGATGAAAAATGTTTGCAGCGAACTTGGCGGCGTGTTTTATAACTATGAAATCACTGAGAATTCGCCATATGTGTACACCTTCCCGCGAACGGATGCCGATCTGAAATGGCCTTATGTGCAGGAGATCATTGAAACCGCGAAGCGGTACGATACCGACCGGGAAAAGGCGGAATACATTGCCGAAACAATCTGTGACCGGCTGGAATACGCTTACGACAGAAACATCGACTCATGGAGCAGGGCAATGGAAAACGGAGGGAAGGCGGTCTGCTCCGGCTACTCCGCAGCGTTCCAGAGGATGGGGCGCGCGGCGGGGCTGGACGTGCTCACGGTCGGCAGCGCCGCAGGCAACCACGCATGGAATCTTGTCTACTGCGACGACGAATGGCTGACGGTTGATCTGACCCACTACGACACGTCTCACAACGAAGCGAACTGGTTTCAACCGGAGCATCCGAAAATGAAACCGGACAGCCTCAATGAGATCAATTTTGTAAAGGAGGTGATGTGTCCGGGTTCCACAAAATAAGTATAAAGATAGCGCAAAAGGCCATCGGAGGAATCCGGTGGTTTTTTGTACGCGATTTTCAGAAAGGAGAGCTTATGAAGCACAAATTAAAGCGCTTGCTGTCTTCTGTTTTAGCGGCGGCGACAATGTTCAGCTCGTTTGCAGGAGTGATTCCGAAAGCGGCAGCGTTTAGCGGCGGTGACTCGATTACTCTTGTCTATGAGAACGACAAACAAAGCTATTTGCGTGAGCAAAAAGGCGGTTCCTGGGTAAACTTGCCGATTCATGAGTGCTATGCGGTTGAAAATGGAGAAAAATTCCAAAGTTTTTGCATGGATCACGGCAAGCATGGCATTCATGAAGTATCGCCGACGACAAACCGGCACACCTACATTCTGGACCCTGGAAGCGGTTACACGCAAAACCCAAAGGCTGTAGGAGTGATTATGCGTGGCTGCGGGCGTCTTACATTGCAGTCTTTTTTAAACCAGTTTTCCAGTGTCCCGCGTGATTTGACCGAGGATGAATACCGATATGCAACCCAGACCGCAATCTGGGCGGCGCTCGGTCAGCTGAGCGTGAGCGGCACAGCATTCACCAGCGGCAACGCGGTTCAGATCTCCCCGTCCTACGGCACAGAAGGTGCGCGGGTGATGGCAGCGGTGAAAGCGCTGCTGAATTATGCCAACACCATCGATCATAATTATTATGTCGGAATGTATCTGCGGCATGGTGCGTCGCACGACCAGAGCGGTGTGATTGACTGGTCACCGACCAGCGGCAGCGAGCTGAATGCGGAAGATATCGAAGACTACGACGGCGAGGAATATTACACGCAGGAAGTCAAAGTCGCGTCGGCATCGTTCTGCCAGAATAACGCTTTAAAAGTAGGATTGGCAGACTACCTGCCGGGGACGCTGCTCCAGATCGTGAAGGACGATAATCATGCCAGCCCTGCCGATCCGGTTGCGTACAACGGCACGCCGATCAGCACGAAGCCGATCGCGCAGACCACGGACGCGAATGCAAACGGCTCCGAATACTATTCCATTGTGAAAGTATGGGTGCCGAAGGAAGCGGCCGAGCAGGAAACGGATTATGTTTTCAACGTGGAAGCGTCCGCAACGGTCGAATCGTTCGAGATTTTTGTAGGCCGCGCGAGTGGTTACGAAACCAGCACGGACTATCAGAAATATCTCATTAGCGGACCGCAGTGGCAGGACGCGAACAACTATATGCCCATCAAGTGGGGCAACGTGGATGTTCCCGATCCGGAAGATCCCGGCGATCCGGATGACCCGGACGATCCCGACGAACCGGAGGAACCCGGTGAGCTGATCCTCAAGAAAATCGATGCAGACACCGGCGAAGCGCTGGCGGACTGCACGATTGAGGTCGAGCACATCGAATCCGGCTTCAAAACTTCGGCGACCACGCTGGGCGATGGGCTTGCCACGATCGAGCTTCCCGCAGACAAAACCGGCGGCTGGAAAGCAACGGAAATCACTCCGCCACCGGGATATGAGAAAGACCCGAACCCGGTGCAGACCTTCTCGTGGGACGGCAAAGCCACTCCGATTACGCTGACTTTCCAGAACCATCGGAAGCCCTCGATCCTGTTTGTAAAGCGCGACGCGGTGACTGGCGAAACCCTTTCGGGCGCAATTATTGAAGTGTCCCGTAACGGTCAGAAAATCGGTGATTATGAGACAAAGGAAGACGGCACGTTTACAATCACGGAACTGGTTGAAGGGACGTACACCTTCCGTGAGAAAACGCCTCCGGCAGGTTATCTGAAAACGGATGAAGTCGTCACGCAGTACGTGAATCCCAACGAAATGGCAACCGGAGAACGCATTATTCCGGTTGAAATGAAGGATTTCGCGGAATTGAAGCTGAAAATCGTCAAATATGACCAGCAGACCAATAAGCGGCTGTCTGGCGTCACCTTTGAAATTTTCTGCAACGCGGTTTCGCTGGGTCGCAAGCAGACCGACGCGAACGGCGAAATCAACCTGACTGGACTAAAACCGGGAACCTATTTGGTGAAAGAAGTCGCGACCGATGCAGAACACGTGGTCAATTCCACACCGCAGCAAATCGAGCTGAAAGCTGGACAGACCGATGTGCCAGAGCTGGTTTTCATGAACCAGCTAAAGCCGGGAATGTATCTGGTAAAGGTGGATTCCGAAACCTTGAAGCCTATGCCAAATATCAAGTTTTTGATATCGCAGGTCGGCGGTACTTTCTCGAAAGAATTTGTCACTGACGTGAACGGCGAGATTGACCTTTCCCAGCTCGAACCTGGCGCATATCAGGTGAAAGAGTTGCTGACGATCGACGGCTATCTGGTCGACGATGCAATCCGCACCATCCAGCTGAACCCCGATGAAACGGCGCGTTTTGTGTTCACCAACACGAAAAAGCCGTGGCTGGAAATCCTGAAATATGACCCCGATAATGATATTTACATTCCGGGTGCGACGTTCAAAATTGCAAAAATCGAGGACGGCTCCCATTATCTTGACCGTGTAACCGACCAAAACGGGCGCATCCTGCTTGAAAATCTGGAACCGGGCGTATATACGGTAATTGAAATGGCGGAACCCGCCCATTACGTGAAAAACACGCTGGAATACCATGTCGAGCTGTTCCCCGGAAAAGGCTCGACGCTGGTTGTGAACAACTACCGAAAGCCAAACCTTCAGATTGTGAAAACCGATGCAGTTACAGGCAAACCGCTGCCCGGTACGACCTTCACGCTGAACAAGGTGGACAGTTCGACGCTCACGACTGTAATCACTGGCGCGGACGGTACGGTCACGATCAGCGACCTTGAACCGGGCGTATATCAGGTCAGCGAAAAAAAGGTACCGGACGGCTATTTGCTCGACGAAACGCCGCAGCTTATCACGCTCGTACCAAACGAGACGGGCATCGTCCGCTTCTACAACTATCCGAAACCTTCTTTATTGATTCAGAAGGTCGACAGTGTGACCGGCGACCCGCTGCAAGGGGCGAAATTCCATATCACCTATGCCAGCAATAACACTTCTACGGGCGAGATAAATGACCTTGGCGACTATTTTACAGACGAAAACGGTCAAATTAAGCTCGATAAAGTGCAGGATGGCTGGTACAAAGTTACGGAAATCGAAGCCCCTGCCGGGTACTCCATCAAGCAGCCTGCGACACAGGAAGCCTACATCAAGGCTGGTACAAGCAAAACTTTCACCTTTGAAAATGTTCCGCTCAGCGCGATCGTCATTAAGAAAATTGACGCAGACAGCGGCAAGGTCTTGCCGAATGCGTGGTTCCGGATTCGCTATCTTGGCGGAACCTCTGGTACTGGTGGCACGACCATCGGCGAGTACATGACCAGCAGCAACGGAACGATTGTAAAGACTGGTTTAAAGGCCGGGACATATATTATTGAAGAGATTTCCGCGCCGGAAGGCTATGTGATTAACGATTCCGCGCAGACGGTCTACCTTTCCGGCAAGGAACAGGATGTCATAACGGTAACATTCGGAAACGACAAAAAGGGCAGCCTGCTCATCATCAAAAAGGATGCTGCGACCGGCAAACCGCTTTCTGACGTTGAATTCCAGCTGACCAGCAGCGACGGCAACGTGATTGGAAATTCCAACGGCAAATACGTTACGGACAGCTCCGGCACGATCCGCGTTGACGGTCTCGAACCCGGCATGACCGTGATTGCAAAGGAAACCCGCACACGGTCGGGGTATGTGCTGGACGACGTTCCGCAGACGATCAAAATCAAGGCGAATGAGACAATGACTCTCGAATTTCGGAACCAGCCGAAAGGGAGTTTGATTATTGTCAAAAAAGATAGCGTTACGGGAAAGCCATTGCAGGGCGTTGAGTTCAAAATCACGACTGCAAGCGGCGAACTTGTCCCCGATAACGAAGGGCTTACAAGCACCAATGGGTTATATAAAACCAAAGAAAACGGTCAAATTGTGCTTTTAAAGCTCACACCGGGAACATATGTGGTTACAGAGACAAAAACGGTTGACGGGTACGAATTAGATACCACTTCCCAGACCGTTGTAGTCTCCGCGAACGATGCCCAAACACTGACCTTTTTTAACACTCCGAAGGGCAAACTGCTGATCGAGAAGATTGACAGCGTGACACGCAGCCCGCTCCAGGGCGCGACCTTTGAAATCAAAGGCAGCAGCTTCCCGACGACCTCGTTCACGACCAACAGCAGCGGCCAAATCCTGCTGCAAGACCTGCCCAGCGGCGATTATACGATCGTAGAAAAGCGTGCGCCGGACGGCTATCTGCTGGACGGCAGCAGCCGGGTTGCGAAGGTCGAAGCCGGAAAAACGGCGAAAATCACCATCGAAAACGAACCTTTAGGCGGGCTTCTGATTAAAAAGATGAATTCCGTGACAAAGGAACCGCTTTCCGATGTGGTTTTCAAAGTGACCCGCATTGATGGGACGGTTGTCGGCACGTCCAACGGCGAATACCGGACGGACGAACGCGGTTTTATCATGATCCCCGACCTCGATCCGGGGGGATATATCGTGCAGGAGGTCAAGGCAAAGCCCGGATTCCTGCTTGACAACACGCCGCAGCACATTGAAATCAAGGATCATCGGACGTATTCACTCGAATTCTTCAACCAGCCAAAAGGCGGACTCGTGATAGTGAAAAAAGACAGCATTACGGGAGAACCGCTAAAAGGGGTCGAATTCAAGGTGACGACCTCGACCGGCGAGGCCGTCGACAGCAACGAGGGAGTGACGTCCTCGAATGGTATTTACACGACTGACGAGAACGGCGTTATTGAAATCTCGAAGCTGAAACCTGATACATACATTATCACCGAGACGAAAACCCTTCCGGATTATGTGCTGGATGCAGCGCCGCAGACGGTTGTAGTCAACGCAAATGATACGCAGACAATCACCTTCACCAACACGCCGAAGGGATGCTTATTAGTCAAGAAAATTGACAGCGTGACCCATGAACCGCTCTCCGGTGTTCGGTTTGAGGTCAAGGGCTGCAACGGCTGCGATTACCCTGCGGGGACGTACACGACCGATGCAAACGGCACGTTCAAACTGGAGCACATTCCCAGCGGGTGCTATTCCGTTACGGAAACGCAGGCGAAGGACGGTTACCGTCTTGACGATACCGCGAAGATCATCAAGGTTGAAGCAGGGACTTGCAAAGAGGTAACCTTTGAGAACGAGCCGCTCGGCGGGCTGCTCATCAAAAAAATGGATTCCGCTACAAAGGAGCCGCTCAGCGAAGTGATTTTCAAGGTCACGCGCACGGACGGTACCGTTGTAGGCGAATCGAACGGTGAGTATCGCACGGATGAGCGCGGTTTCATTTCGATCCCCGACCTTGAGCCGGGCAGCTACACGGTACAGGAGGTGCAGGCAAAACCGGGTTATTTGCTCGATAATACTCCGAAAACTATCGACATCAAGGACCATAAGACGTACATTCTTGAATTTTTTAACCAGCCAAAAGGGGCACTGGTTATCGTCAAGAAGGACAGCCAGACCGGTGAACCGCTGGAAGGCGTCGAGTTCAAAATCACGACCGCAAACGGCGAATTGGTGCCGAATTTCGGAGGTTTGACCTCCACAAACGGCATTTACAGAACCGATTCCAACGGTGAAATCGTGATCACCCAACTGAAACCGGGGGCTTATGTGGTTACGGAAACGCGGACGCTGGACGACTACGTGCTGGACGCGCCGCCGCAGACGGTTGTAGTCGAAGAAAATGATATGCAGCTCCTGACATTCACGAACACGAAAAAGGGCTGTCTCGTCATTGAAAAGGTCGACGGCGTGACCAAAACGCCGCTTTCCGGTGTAAAGTTTGAGGTTCGCGGCTGCAATGGGAATGCCTACCCAGCTGACACCTATACGACCGATGGGAATGGTCTGATTCAGATCGACCATCTTCCGAGTGGCGACTACACGATCACCGAAAAGCAGGCGAAAGACGGATATCGGTTGGACAACACCGCGCAGATCGTGAACGTGGAAGCCGGGAAAACCCGCAAGCTGACCTTTGAAAACGAACCGCTTGGCGGGCTTCTCATTAAAAAGATGGATTCCGTCACGAAGGAACCGCTTTCGGACGTGATTTTTCAGGTAACCCATGCGGACGGAACCGTCGTCGGCACGACCAACAGCAAATTCCGCACCGATGCAAACGGTTATATTTCGCTGCCCGATCTCGAACCGGGAAGCTACATTGTAAACGAAGTGCAGGCGAAGCCGGGATATCTGCTGGACGACTGCCCGCAGGTAATTACCGTGAAAGATCACCAGACATACGTCTTAGAATTTTTCAACCAGCCGAAGGGAAATCTTGTCGTGGTGAAGAAGGACAGTCAGACGGGCGAACCGCTTGCAGGCGTCGAATTCAAGGTGACGACCGCGACCGGCGAGGTTGTGCCTGATAACGAGGGGCAGACCTCGACAAACGGTATTTATCGCACTGACGAAAACGGTGAATTCGTCATTAACAAACTGAAACCGGGAGCGTATACCATTACAGAGACAAGAACTTTGGACGATTACGTGCTCGACGCAGCGCCGCAGACCGTGGTGATCGAAGCCAACGATATGCAGGTGCTGACTTTCACAAATACAAAGAAAGGATGCCTGATAATCAATAAAATTGACAGCGTGACCCACGAACCGCTTGCCGGAGTCCGGTTTGAAATCAAGGGGTGCAACGGGAATCCCTATCCCGAAGGCAGCTTCACGACCGACAGCAACGGCGTGATCCGTATCGATCACCTGCCGAGCGGCGACTATGCAATTACCGAAACGCAGGCAAAAGACGGATACCGCCTTGACAACACTGTGCATACGGTCAATATCGAAGCAGGCAAAACGAAGGAAGTCACGTTCGACAACGAACCGCTTGGCGGGCTGATCGTCAAGAAAATGGACTCCAAAACCAAAGAACCGCTCAGCGATGTACTGTTCAAAATCACGCGTTCGGACGGTTCCGTGTTCGGCGAATCGAACGGCGAATACCGAACCGATGAACAGGGCTTCATATCGATCCCGGACATTACGCCAGGAAGCTATGTGATTCAGGAGGTGCAGGCAAAGCCCGGATATCTTCTTGACAATACTCCCAAAACGATTGAAATTAAAGACCACCGTACATACTCGGTCGAGTTCTTTAATCAGCCGAAGGGAGCACTGGTTATCGTAAAAACGGATGCACAGACCGGTGAACCGCTGGAAGGCGTTGAGTTCAAAATCACGACGGCAAACGGTGAATTGGTACCGAATAACGGCGGTTTGACCTCCACAAATGGTATTTACAGGACCAACGCGGAGGGCGAAATTGTGATCGATCAGCTGAAACCGGGGGCTTACATCGTAACCGAAACGCGCACGCTGGAAGATTACATTCTGGATGCGCCGCCGCAGACGGTTGTCGTGGAAGCGAATGATATGCAGGTGCTGACGTTCACGAACACGAAAAAGGGCTGCCTGCTCATCGAAAAGGTCGACAGCGTCACAAAAAAGCCGCTTTCCGGGGTCAAATTCGAGATCAAAGGCTGTAATGGAAACGCTTATCAAGGCGGGGAATTCACGACGGACGGCAACGGCTTGATTCAGCTCGACCACCTTCCCAGCGGTGATTATACCGTGGTAGAAAAGCAGGCAAAGGACGGCTACCGGCTCGATAACACAGTTCAGACGGTGAATGTCGAAGCCGGAAAAACCAGAAAGCTGACTTTTGAGAACGAACCACTTGGCGGTCTGCTGCTGAAAAAGATGGATTCCAAGACCAAAGAACCGCTTTCGGATGTCATTTTCCGCATCATCCATGCGGACGGAACGACGGTCGGCACAACTAACAGTGAGTTCCGGACGGACGAGCAGGGGTACATCTCGCTGCCCAACCTTGAACCCGACAGTTACATTATTACGGAAGTGCAGGCAAAGCCGGGGTATCTGCTCGACGACAGTCCGCAGACCATCACGGTCAAGGATCACCAGACCTATGTGCTGGAGGTGTTCAACACCCCGCTTGGCGGGTTGCTGATCCGAAAAATGGATGCGTCGACGAAAGAACCGCTTTCCGATGTGGTGTTTAAAATCACGACTTCTGACGGCACGGTTATCGGCACTTCCAACGGCGAATACCAAACCGACGAGAAGGGGTATATTTCGCTTCCCGACCTTGAACCGGGCAGTTATATCGTGACAGAGGTGCGCGCGAAGACTGGCTACCTGCTGGATTCCACTCCCAAAACAATTGAAATTAAGGATGCGCGCTTTGTTCCTTGACAATCCGTGTAGAAATACACGATAAAACAAGGCAGAATTCCAAGAATTCTGAACTCTATGCTTGATTCGGCAGGGGGAGTACCTGCCTGACCCTGTGTGAAGGGTTACAAAAACTCTGATGCTCCGACGTGCACCCATAGTGCCATATGGGATGTACGAAGCTCGGTGAAGGGCGGATACGTGGTCTGAGACGGCTGCGCCCGCTGGAGGCTATAAATCGGTCATGTCCAGTATGTCTTGTTGCAACCGACAAATGTCCTGAGAGTACGGCTCGAAAATTTCGGGAGGATGATACAGCCCTCCACTCCCGCAGGGAGCGCTGCCGCCGTTCAAATTTATCCTTGTGGAAAACGGCAGAAAACCAATAAGGTCGAATGTCTCTGGCAGAATATCACACAAGCCAAAGATGGCAGCCGGGTTAGAGGGACAGGCTAAAACCGATATGGAAAGCTAAAGCATAGGGAACAAAGGAACCATGGACGGCACATCAATTCCATTGATGTAAGTGAGGTGGCGCCCTCGCCGCGCGGGTAGGAAATGACTCGCAAATCCATGGGGCATCAGCCCGTAATAGTGATGAAGCTCCTGTAATGGGAGTGGAGCGAAGGGGCATAGTTGGTGCAGATTGTATGTGAACAGGAAGTCGAGGAAGCCGTAGGCAAACCTGACTGACACCAGAAACACCAATCCCAAAAGGAGGCGGTGCGCATGGCACAACAATTCGACAGCCCAAAAACCGAAACTCAGTTACGCGAAATTTTGGACAGCCTGTATCAGCAAAGCAAGGAGGTGCATGACGCAGGCGGACGGCCTGCATTCAAGGGGCTTTTGGAAATCATGTCAGCGGAAACCACAATCCTGACGGCAATCCACAATATCAAAGGCAATCACGGAAGTGAAACGCCGGGAGTGGATTTCAAGACAATGCGGAAGGATTATCTTCAAAAACCCTTTGTATGGGTAATGAAGGACATCCAGAACGCGTTCGCGCATTTTGAAGCGCAGCCGATACGCCGTCAGTATATAGATAAGCCGGGAAAAACTGAAAAACGCCCGCTGGGAATTCCTACGATACGGGATCGTATCGTACAGGAATGTATGCGAATTGTACTGGAACCCATTTTAGAAGCGCAGTTTTTTGCGCACTCCTACGGATTTCGGCCGATGCGGGACACAGCTATGGCACTGGAGCGAATAAAGCTGCTGGTGCATCACACGGGCTATCATTGGATTGTGGAAGGCGATATCAGCAAATGCTTTGACCACATTGACCACAGCGTTCTGATAAAGCGCCTGTATCATATGGGCATTCAGGACAGACGGGTACTGCAAATCATTAAGGCGATGCTGAAAGCTGGTATCATGGGAGAATGCGAGAGAAACGAAGAAGGCACGCCGCAAGGCGGCTTAATCAGCCCATTGCTGGCTAATGTCTATTTAGACATCATGGATAAATGGATTGCCAGACAATGGGAACGCAAAAGGACACGACATCCATATAAAAATCAGAACGCAAAGCTGTACGCGCTGCGCAACCGCTCAGCGTTGAGACCCGGGTACCTGATTCGATATGCAGATGATTTTGTGATTCTTACAGACACCCGCGCCCATGCAGAGGAGTGGAAGATTGAACTACAGAAATTTCTCCACAACAAATTGAAACTGACATTATCCAAAGAGAAAACGCTGATTACAGATGTTCGGAAGAAATACATTAAATTTTTAGGCTATGAATTCAAAGTGGTACCTGGCAAAGCCAGGAAAGGTTATATTTCAAGGACAATACCAGACAGACACCGATTGAAGCAAAAAGTCGATAAAATCGCAAAAGATATTAAGGATATCCCCCTCAATTACAGTAAAGAACAGCTGATTGATGCAATAAACCGCATCAACAGTCAGGTCAGGGGGCTTATCCAATACCATCAGTGCTGCACATGGGTAAACATAGCGATGAGAAAATACGGCAGACATTTACAACTGGTTGCCAGAAGTCGCTTAAAACAATATAAAGGGAAGTGGATTCCCGCAAAGCAAACGCAAAACCTTCCCCGCGTCCATCAGCAGTACGAGCAAAAAATCCCTTCGGTAAAATATCGCGATATATACATCGGCTTCACCTCGCTCACCTTCTGCCGGTGGGAAAAGGAAACCCCGAAAAAGGAGGAAGAGACACCCTATACAGAGATTGGCAGGCAGCTCTATTTCGAGCGCACGAAGAAGAAGCGTATAAACACGCGGCTTGATGAAATGTACTCGGAGAAAACAGCCAATACCGTACTGCATAGCGGATGGGGAAAGCTCAATAATTTCGAGTTTATCATGAATAGAGCTTATGCTCTGAACCGAGATAAACTGAAATGCCGGGTTTGCGGAGGCTGGTTGATTTCCGGCACGCCCTACGCCCATCGAGTGAATCCATATCTTCCACTGGACAAGGTCAATCGGGTAAATAATCTGGTTTCGCTCCACAGGAAATGCTTTCATGCGGTGAACAACGCAAGACAGGATATCAGCGAATTCGATGTCAAGGCTCAGAAAAAGATTATCGGTTATAGGGATAAACTGGTTATTTCACATACACGCAACAATCAATCTGCATCAATGGAGCGCCGTGTGCGGTGAAAGTCGCACGCACGGTGCGAAGCGGGGGAAAATCCGCCCTGACTGCTGAATCGAAAGATTCCGTAAAAGCGGCGGATTACCTATCGCTATCACCAGCTGTATACTTTGGACTTCTACAACCAGCCGCTCGGTGGACTGATCGTGCAGAAGCTGGACAGCGTAACGAAGAAGCCGCTGCAAGGCGTTCAGTTCAAAATCACGACCGCTGACGGCGCTTTTGTACCCGCCGAGGACGGAAAACTGTCTTCAAACGGGCTGTATTTTACCGATGAAAACGGGCAAATCGTACTTCCGGGGCTTGCGCCGAACACGTACATCGTGACGGAAGTCGCGACGATTGACGGCTATACCATCGACGAAGCGAGCCGCAGTCAGACCGTCGTTGTGAATACGGACGATACCCAAACGTTGTATTTTTACAATGCTCCGGCGGGAGGTTTGGAACTCATCAAGGTCAACGAAGCGAACCAGTCTGAACGGATTCCGAATGTAACCTTTGAAATCCGCAGGATGGACGGTGGTCTGGTCAAAACCGTCACGACCGACACGAACGGCCGCGTCCATGTGCCGCTGGATGCAGGCGATTACTATGCGGTTGAAATCAAAGCGGGTACCGGCTTCAAGATTGATTCCACGCCGCATTATTTCACGGTCAAGAACGGCGAAACCACGACGCTGACGGTCACGAACAAGCGGTTTTCGGGAATCCTGCTCCACAAGATCGACTCGGTGACGGGCAAAGGCATCTACGGCGTGACCTTCCTGCTGTACGATGGAAACCACAATCCGATCGACCAATTCACGACGGATCAGGACGGGTACACGTATATTGATACACTCGACCTGTCCGGAAAAGTCTATCTGAAGGAACTGGAAAATCAGGGCTACATCGTGGACACGCAGACCAAAACGGTTTATGTGAAGCCCGGTGAAACGACCGAAATCGAGTGGAAGAACACGCCGATCACCGGTCAGATCCAGATCACGAAAACCTCGGAGGACTACAACACCATGAATGGCTGGGCGGCTGGCACTCCACTGCCGAACGTTGTCTTTGAAATCTACGACCGGGCGAATAACCTTGTTGACACGATTAAAACAGACAAAAACGGCATCGCCAGCTCGCGGCCTCTGCCGCTGGGACGTTACACCGTGAAGGAAACGCAGGCGGCAGAATTCTATGGTTTAAACAGCACGCCGATCGAAGCGGAAATCGAGTTTGCCGGACAGATCGTGCGGTTGGTAATGACCAATAAAGCGGTGTATACGAATGTATCCATCACAAAGCGTGGCTACACGCAGGTGGTACCTGGACAGCAGATTAAGTACGATATCACCAATATCGCGAACAATTCCACCGATTCGCTGACCTCGTTCTACTGGCGCGATACTCTGCCGACCGCTGCGGTGCGGCTCGATAAAATTGTAACCGGTACTTACAACGTGCAGGGAAATTACAAAATCGTTTACAAGACGAATTATTCGCAGGATTATCGGACGCTGGCGGACAATCTGAGCACAATGCAAAGCTATGTTCTGGATGCGTCGCCCGCAGCGCTGAGCCTTGGCGCTGACGAGTGCGTCACGGAGTTTATGGTCGTGTTCGGCGTTGTCCCCGCAAACTTCCGGATGGTTGAAGGTGCGCAGGTTCTTTGCAACGTTGGCTCGTGGCTGACTGGCAGCAGCCAGTTCGTCAATCAGGCTGACGTCGGCGGCATTCACAACGGGCAGTGGATCATGGCGACCGACCGCTGGGTAACCACGGTTTACAAGCCTTCCGAACCGCTGCCTAAGACTGGATATTGATGCAAGTCAATGTATAAAAATTTACCCAGGAAGGGCTGTCAAAGTGGACAGCCCTTCCGCCAGTTCATGGAGGTCAAACATGAAAAAATATTGGAAAAAAGCTGCTCGCGTAATCGTACTGGCACTCGCGGTTGCCGCGATGTTCTGCGTCCAGGCGTTCGCCAGCGGCGACGTATCCGGCGCAATTTCGCAGGCGTGGACAGGCGCGTCCTCGCAGATCAAGTCGGTTGTCAACGATGTGGTGTTCCCGGCGCTCGATATGATCCTCGCAATCGCGTTCTTCGGCAAACTCGGCATGGCTTACTTTGACTATCGAAAACACGGACAATTCGAATGGACTGGCCCCGCGATTCTGTTCGCCTGCCTGGTGTTCACGCTGACCGCCCCCAACTATATCTGGGGTGTTGTTGGACTGTAAAACAGACGGAACACAACGTGAAATGAGGTGAATCACCATTTTCATATGGGAATTTGTTGCATCCACGGTCATGGACAACCTGCTCGACTGGCTGTACAGCCAGATCGTTGGATTTCTCGGCAATTTCTTTGCCGAAATGGGCAATATGGGCGTGGAATTGTTTGAAATGAACTGGGTACAGTCAGTGGTTTTGTTCTTCTCCCAGCTTGGATGGGCACTGTTCGGCGTCAGCCTTGTGGTGGCCTGCTTTGAGTGCGGGATCGAGTATTCGACCGGGCGCGGGAACATCCAGCAGACGGCGTTGAACGCAATCAAAGGCTTTATGGCAGTCAGTCTGTTCTCGGTCGTGCCGGTTCGATTATACGCCCTTTCGGTATCGCTGCAAGGGCTGATGACGACAGGCTTGGCAGGCTCCGGCGAAAGCATCGGCAGCGTCGGGACGAAAATCATTGAAGATTTGCAGACAACGGATACGCTGGAAGCGGCAATGACCGGGTCACGGTTCGGCCTGCACGCGATCACCAGCGGGATCATGCTGATTTTCTGCATTATTTTGATGGCCTACGCTGTTATAAAAGTGTTTTTCTCGAACCTCAAGCGCGGCGGCATCCTGCTGATCCAAATCGCGGTCGGATCGTTGTATATGTTTAGCATTCCGAGAGGATATATTGACGGGTTTACACAATGGATCAAGCAGGTGATCGGGCTGTGCCTGACGGCGTTTTTGCAGGCAACGATCCTTGTAGCGGGGCTCATGGTCTTTAAAGACCATGCCCTGCTCGGCCTTGGGCTGATGCTGTCCGCCGGAGAAGTGCCGCGGATCGCTGGAACCTTCGGACTGGACACCACGACACGCGCAAACATCATGAGCGCTGTCTACACCGCACAGGCGGCAATCAACACAACAAAAGTAGTGGCGGCGGCGCTGAAATAAGACCGGAAAGGATGAAATCAAGCATGAAATATGGCGTTTTGGTTAAGACAAACAGCGATTCCATGTGGGGCGAGCTGCACGACTGGTGTACCGACCCGCAGGGAAAGCGGGCGATTTTTGAGTCACGGGAGCAGGCGCAGGCGGCGGCGAAGGCCCTCAACCAGCAGGCCGGCCTGACCTGCTGCTGCCGTTATTTTGCCTCGCCGCTGAACGGCACATTGCCGCCATAAACTGTTTGGGAAGGAGCATTGATGAAACCGTTAGTTTATATTGCGTCGCCGTTGTCTGGCGATGTGGAGCGGAATCTTGAATTCGCGCGGAAAGCCTGCCGCTATGCAATCGAACAGGACGTCACGCCGTTCGCGCCGCACTTGCTGTACACGCAAATGCTGGATGACAGCAGATTTGCCGACCGTCAGCTCGGAATTGACATGGGAAACCAGATGCTGGCACTGTGTGACGAGCTTTGGCTCTGCGGCGACCGGATCAGCGCAGGCATGGCAGGGGAAAAGGAGCTGGCCGAGCAGCTCGGCATCCCTGTGCATCAGGTGAACGCTGAAGAAATTCTGGAAGTCGATTTTGAATCGACAAAAGGGGTGGGAATGTCGATGGGGTAGAACCTTTGACTTTAGGGAGTTTATTCGACGGAATCGGTGGCTTCCCACTGGCAGCAATCCGGAATGGAATTGTTCCCGTATGGGCGAGCGAAATTGAACCGTTCCCAATCGCAGTCACAAAGCATCATTTCCCCGAAATGATACACGTAGGCGACATAACCAAACTAACTGGCGGAGAATTGCCGCCAGTTGATATCGTCTGTGGTGGCAGCCCGTGTCAAGATTTATCCGTGGCTTCTGGAACACGTGCAGGTTTAGCTGGTGCGCGTTCCGGCCTGTTTATGCAACAGATCCGTATCGTGAAGGAGATGAGAAATGCAGATAAACAGCGAGGTCGAGCAGCTCAGTTTGTTCGCCCGAGATTTCTCTGCTGGGAGAACGTGCTTGGGGCATACAGCAGCTCGGAAGGAAAAGATTTTCTCCAAGTCCTCCAATCGATCATTGAAATTGAAGAACCACACCTTCATGTTGTTGAACCTCCAACCGGGCGCTGGGAATATGCTGGGGCCGTGCTGGGAGTACGATCCAGCCTGGCTTGGGCCACCTGGGACGCTCAATACCTCGGAGTGCCCCAAAGACGTCGAAGAATCTTCCTTGTCGCAGATTTTGCTGGATTCAGTCCCATCCAAATACTATTTGAGCGAAAAAAGTTGCAGGGGGATTCTGAAGCGGGCGGATAAGCGCGGCAAGAGACTTCCCGAAAAGCTGGAATTGGCGCTCAAGTTACAGGCTGGGATATTCGCGCCAAACGATTATTTCATCCCATCCGGAGAAGCGTTCCACATCAATCAACGCGATGAGGGAATCGACCTTGGCGGGATCTCCGGCGCATTGATGGCGACGCAAAATATGCAGATGCAGACCTTCGTCACGCAGGAAAAAGTGTTCTGCCTGCACGATCAGGGCGGCGAACGGATCGACTGTTTTACGGATCAGAGCGGAACGCTGCTTGCCCAGACCAGCCATACGCCGGTCGTTTACGAAAATCACGGGATCGACGGGCGGTATACCGGTCCACATGATGTCGTGCCTACGATGTCCGCCCGCTATGGGACAGGCGGCAATAATGTGCCGTTTGTGACGAGCGACGAGGTCTATTGTATTGTTGGCAATGTGATAGACCGCCAACCGGAGAACGGCGGCAACGGTCAAGGTTTTCAAAAGGATATCGCATACACGCTGACCGCAACCGATCACCACGCGATTTTTTGCCGTCAGAGGGTCGATGTGTTCCAGCACGGCGAGGTAGCCAGCACGCAAAGCGCCCGTCAATATAAGGACGCGACCGACCTTGTTTTGGACGGAAAAACCGGTGTTTTCCTTCTCCGAAGGCTGGTTCCGACCGAATGTGAGCTTTTACAAGGGTTTCCAGCCGATTGGACAAACCTGCCGGAAGCAAAGGATTCTGCAAGGTACAAGGCCCTTGGCAACTCGGTCGCAATCCCATGTGTGGAGTTTTTATTAGAGGGGATTGCACTGGTCTTGCGCGCCAGTCAATAACTTGTCGCTTCTGCTTCAAAAAAGCATATCTTTTTGTTGGAATTTGTGATAGCTATCCCATAAGAAATCCGCTATACTTGCGTTGCAGGGCGGGAAGGAGGACAACGTATGGAAACTAAGAACTTATGCGCTAAAATTCCGCTGGAACTGCACGCAAAAGTTCGGGCGGAGCAGGAAAAGTCCGGGCTGACGCTCGGCGTGTATATCACCGACGTACTTACGAAATTTTACGAAGGAGGAACGGTCAAAATGAACGAACCCACAAGAACGCTTGCGTTTCAGATCCCTGATGAATTGTTCTGGAGGATCAAGGATCACCTTGCCCGTGAAACGGAGCGGACGGGCAAGAAACTCAGCCAGAAGGACTTCGTGCTGGGGCTGATCGAGCAGGC
Source organism: uncultured Clostridia bacterium (assembly GCA_910589115.1). GTDB lineage: Bacteria > Bacillota > Clostridia > Oscillospirales > Butyricicoccaceae > QXXE01. The sequence continues at coordinate 30,821 of CAJUSB010000005.1, forward strand.
GCTGGAGGAATCCGAACGCGCAGCGGGGATCGAACCGGCCGGGGACGAAACCGCAGAGGGCGGCGAAGCCGAAACCGACGATGCCAACGAAGCCGAACCGGAAACCTGATTACAATCTATTATATCACAAAAATACGCCGCGAACCATACGCGGCGTATTTTTTCTTGGAGGTGTCACTGATTTATATTTATCCTGATAATTTGACAGCGAAGGCAACCCTGTGGCTGTGGGAGCTGCGTGACGTGGCGGTGATCGGCGTCGGGCTGCTGCTTTCCGTGCTGGCAATCGCGCAGGTCGGCCTGATCGTGCCGCTAGTTCTGACATTCCTGTATGCGTTTTTGAGCATCCGTATGGAGGATGCAAGCATCCTGGACTTTTTGCGCAACGCGGCAAATTTCCTGTTCCTGAAACAACAATTTTATGAATGGAGAGAGCGCTATGAATAAAGCATCGAAAAAGGAACACAAACGTGGGCAGTCCACGCGGCAGCTGATGGGTTTGGAGGAAGTCACCGACTACAGCCTGAAAACCGCGAATGGCGAAATGGTGTACTTTATCGTGAAGCCGGACAACCTGTCTGTGCTCTCAAACGAAGGGGTGCGCGGGCGCGTGATGGCGCTGTCGAACCTCCTGCGCGGCACGGAATCCGTGCGGATTCTGGCATTGAATTCGCGTGAATCGTTCACACGAAACAAGGACTGGTACGCCGAACGCATCCAGCAGGAAGAACTTCCCGCGCTGCGCGAACTGCTCCAGCAGGATTCCCAGCACCTTGACGACATTCAGGCAACGACAGCATCCACGCGCGAATTTGCGTTCCTGTTCCAGATCGAAAAGCGGAGCGGTGAGGATGCCCGCAGTCAGATCGCACGGCTGGAAAAAAGCCTGCGTGACCAGAGCTTCCGCGTCCGCCGCGCGACTGAGCAGGACATCAAGCGAATCCTCGCGATTTACTACCAGCAGGACGTGACAACGGAATATTTCGATAACATCGATGGAGAAAGGTGGGTGTCCGAAAATGGGTAAAAAGGACGAGAAGAAGGCTATCAAAAAACAGAAGAAAAACAAGCGGAAAGCGGCTCCGCCCAGCCCTGCGCCGAAGGATTATTTTGATTTGATTGCGCCCTCGGTGGTCAAATTCAGCACCGACCATTTCATCCTCGGGAGCACCTTCCGCTGTGTCCTGGCCCTGCGCGGCTACCCGACCGGCACCGAAGAACTCGCGCTCCTGCGGCATTTGGGCGAGAAAAGCGGCGTCTTGCTCCACATTTATATGCGTCAGGTCACATCCGCTGAGGAAAGCAAAATCATTCACAACGCGACCAACAAAAGCCGTTTGGAGCGCAGCAACACCGCCGATCTCAAGCAGAGCGTGACCGCTGAAGCCAATTTGCAGGACGTTGCAACGCTCGTCACAACGATGCACCGCAACCGTGAAACGCTGATGCACTGTGCTGTTTTGATCGAACTGTCCGCATGGAGCAGCGAACGTCTGCGCACCCTGCGTGACGAAGTCCTCACGGAACTGGTACGTTCTAAGCTGAGCGTGGACAGTTTGCTTTTACGGCAGCGCGAAGGATACTTGACTGCAAATCCAGCCGGAAATAATGTGTTCGGCTCACAGTTTGAACGCGTTATGCCATCTGGTTCTGCCGCAAATTTGTTCCCGTTCAACTACTCCGGAAAGACCGATCCGCAGGGCTTTTACATCGGGCGCGACCGTTACGGCTCGAACATCATTGTCGATCTCGACCGCCGCGCCGACGATAAGACCAACGCGAGCATTCTCATTCTCGGCAACTCCGGACAGGGCAAAAGCTACCTGTTGAAACTGTTGGTTTGCAATCTTTTGGAGAGCGGTAAAAGCGTAATTTCACTCGATCCGGAGCACGAGATGTGCGATCTGAGCGACCGGCTCGGCGGGTATTTTGTTGATCTGATGAGCGGCAAGTACATCATCAATCCGCTGGAGCCGAAGCTGTGGGACGTGACCGGCGACGAGCCGGATGACGACCCGAAAGCCCCGGAAACCTTCCGGCAGCACTCACGGCTGAGCCAGCACATCTCGTTCCTGAAAGACTTTTTCCGTTCCTACAAAGATTTTACCGACCGCCATATCGACACCATCGAACTGATGCTGGAACGGCTGTACGCGGGCTGGAATCTGAGCGACGAAACCGATTTTTCACAGCTTGGCCCGGACGATTATCCGACCTTGTCCGACCTGTACGCCGTCATGGAGGATGCCTACGAAAACTACGACAGCGAAGAAAAAGCGCTCTATCCCGCGCCGCTGTTGCAGGAAGTCCTGCTCGGCCTGCACTCGATGTGCATCGGCGCAGAAAGCAAATTTTTTAACGGGCACACCAACGTGGAAAGCTCCCGCTTCCTCGTGTTTGGCGTGAAAAATCTAATGAACGCCAGCGGCAACATCAAGAACGCGCTGCTGTTCAACATTTTGTCCTTTTTGAGCGATAAACTGCTGACGGAAGGCAATTCGGTTGCCGCAATCGACGAGCTATACCTGTTCCTCTCAAACCCGACGACCATCGAATATATCCGCAATTTTATGAAGCGCGTGCGAAAGAAAAACTCCGCCGTGCTGCTCGCCAGCCAGAATATCGAAGATTTTGCGCTTCCAGGCGTGGCGGAAATGACCCGTCCGCTGTTCTCCATCCCGACGCACCAGTTTTTGTTCAACGCAGGATCGGTGGATCGGAAGTTTTTTATGGAGAATCTCCAACTGGAGGAATCCGAATTCGAGCTGATCCGCTACCCGCAGCGCGGCACTTGCCTGTACAAATGTGGAAATGACCGCTTCCTTCTCGATGTCCACGCACCCGCATACAAGGAAAAACTGTTCGGGACAGCAGGCGGCAAGTAGTCAACCGAAGAAAGGAATTCTATGGACAAAATCGAAAAAATTCAGGAGAGCCGGAACCGACTGCTGAACGACTTGTACGCATCGGTGCGTTATACGCCCGACCCGCAGTCCGACCTTGTTGCGATGATGACGCAGTACATTAAAGAGGAACCGGAGAACCGTCCGCCTCTGTTGGAGCATATCCGCCACTGCATGGACGGCGAACCGTATCCCAATCCCTACGCCGACCAGTTCAGCTATTCGGAACAGGATGTCAACCAGTGCGGCAAAATCCTCGACGAGTACGCCGCAGCGATGGAAGCCTGCGACGGCACGCCGGAGGAGATCAAGCGGCTGACGGGCGAGGTTACGGGCAGGATCAATCAGCTGAACGAAGCCTGCAACAGCAGTCTGATCGATACCTGGCGGCGCGACCGGCTGTGCGAATTTATCAACGGCACGGCGGAGCTGGCAGGCGCGAAGCCGGGGCAGGACATGACCTATGGTCAGCGGATGTGGTAGCCGATGGATCTGCGAGAGCAAAACTGGGGTATCGAAATTGAAATGACCGGCATTACCCGCTATCGCGCGGCGCAGGTGATCGCCGATTACTTTGGCACGGAAGTGCGGCATGACGGTAGAACTTACGACACCTATTCCGCGCCTGATCAGCAAGGACGGCGCTGGAAAGTCATGTCAGATGCAAGCATCAACTGCCAGCGGCGGGAAAATGGCCGAAAAATAAGTGTCGGCCGGGATTACAGTGTGGAGCTAGTCAGCCCGATCTGTACATACGAAGATATTCCGGATTTACAGGAGATCATCCGGAAACTGCGAGAGGCCGGCGCATTTTGCAATGAATCGGTCGGTATCCATATCCATGTGGACGCTGCGCCGTTCGATGCGCCGCATCTTCGGAATCTTGTCAATATCGTAGCGTCAAAAGAGGATATGATCTATCGGGCATTGCAGGTCAACCGTGGACGGGAGCTGAGTTATTGCCGAAAGGTCGACCCGGATTTTCTGGAACGGCTGAACACGCAAAAACCAAAGGATATGCAATCACTTAAAGACCTGTGGTATAACGGTTATGACGGCAGCGGGGAGCACTACCATTCAAGCCGCTACAGGTGCTTGAATTTACACTCCGTGTTCCAAAAAGGCACAATAGAGTTCCGCGCATTCAACGGAAACCTGCACGCGGGGAAGGTCAAAGCGTACCTGCAATTTTGCTTGGCGATCACCGCGCAGGCGCACAATCAGCGCTCTGCGCGACCGACCAAAACGGTCTCAGACAATGAGAAATACACCTTCCGCGTGTGGCTTTTGCGGCTGGGGATGATCGGCGACGAGTTTAAAACCGCGCGAAAGCATCTGCTTGACCACCTTGACGGAAATATCGCGTGGAAAGACCCTGCGCAGGCAGTACGTCAGAAGGAACGCCTGCGGCAGCGGCACGCGCAGGAAGCCCAGCCGCCCCAACTGACAGACCCCACACCTGTAGCACAGGAACCAGAGCCAGAACCAGAGCCGGAGGAAAATCAGTCCTCCGATTTTTCAATGTCAATGTAAGGAGTTTTTGCGAATGAAAAAATTATACGCCGCCTATGGAAGCAACCTCAACCATGCGCAGATGGCGTACCGTTGTCCGGACGCGACCGTCTATGGAACGGCCGAACTGAAAGACCATGAACTGCTGTTTCGCGGCTCGCCGACCAGTGCGGTCGCTACAATCGAGCCGAAGGAGGGCAGCTCCGTACCGATCCTGCTGTGGGAGATCAGCAAAAAGGACGAACACGCCCTCGACCGTTACGAGGGCTGGCCGTCCTTTTACGGGAAGGAGCAGATGGATTTTCAGCTGGAAAGCGGCGAAACGGTCAGCGCAATGGTGTATGTCATGACTCCCGGCCATGAGCTGGGAAGTCCTTCCGGCTATTACTACGCCACGATTGAAGAAGGCTATCACGACTGCGGATTTGATACTGAGATTCTCGAACAGGCCCGCGAGCACAGCGAGGAACTCGCAGTGCAGGAGCAGGGCAGCTCGCCCGCGTTTCGGATGTGGTGAAGGAGGAAAATGTTTTGAAAATCAACGCACAAATGCAGCACAAACCCGGTGCTTTCGATTTTGATGATTGTTTCATTGAACGGGTAGTCGAGGTTTCCAAAGTGGATTTTTTTGCGATGTCACGGTGCCCGCTGGGGACGCACTCGGTTATCCGGCAGAACAAGGACGCGATGGGGCACGATGAAAAGGGGATTCACTGTCTGCTGGTCCTGGGTGAAGGCGGTCGCGACGGCATCCTTGTGGACTCGGAAGGGTATGATTATTGTCGGCTTGCGGCGTACATTCCCGAAGCCCGCACCATCGTGGAGGCCACGCCGGAGCTGTCGATCACGCGGAACGCGCCTGCGAGTGAGCCGGAGCAAAGTCCGTCTCCCGCCATGAATTTGTGAAAAGAGGTGACGATTTATGGCAGCTCCGGCAGTGATTCTGGCGAAGGCTGCGGCACTCGCGCTGACCGATGAAAACACCCGAAAGGGCATCGGCTGGTGCATTGTTGCAATCCTGTCGCCGATTATTGTACTGCTTGCACTCCTCTGTTCTGTGGCTGCTGGTACGGCGGAGCATAATGTCTCAGCGGCAGAATTCTGCTTCAGCAGTATCACGCTCCCCGTCGATATGCCCGAGGAATACAAAGAATCCATTGAAAATATGCGTGCGCACTTCACTGAACTGGATGCCTTGTTGGATGATATCGGTGACCGTACCGAGGACGACGAAAGCCTTGACGAAATCCGGGTCAAGGCGATTTTTTATGCCTTGTTTTTCGGAGCGGAGGAGCCTGCGCCATTCGATGCGGATATCTATCAGAAATTTGTGGACTGCTTCGCGACCTTTACGGAAACGACAGGGACGGTCACCGAAACGGATGCAGACGGCAACGAGGTAGAGGTCGAGGGCGTGATTATGGCGGCAACGCCTATCACGGATTTGGACGAGGTCTATCAGAAAATCGGCGAAGCTCTCGGAACGGAGGTGACCGCCGAGCAAAAGGCCAACGCCGGAAGCGTCTACAGCCTGATAAAATACGGTGCGCCCAGCGGCGACGAGAGCTGGGAAACTGGCGATAACGCGCCATACGTTGGGGCGGATGGTTTCAGTTCTCCGGTCGGCGCGAACTGGCGCAGTATCGTATCCTCAGAATTTGGCTATCGAATCGACCCGATCAGCGGCCAGTCTGACGGTCACAGCGGAATGGATCTGGCGGTGCCGCAGGGGACGCCCGTCCGCGCGGCGCTGCCCGGGACGGTGATCGTCGCAGGTTATGAGGCCACCTATGGCAACTACATCATGATCGAGCACGCGAACAATTTGCGGACCGTGTATGCGCACTGCTCCCAGCTGACCGCCCGTACTGGTCAGGAAGTCCAGGCTGGAACCGTGGTTGCCTTGTCAGGCGCGACCGGCCGAGTGACCGGCCCGCACCTGCATTTTGAGGTGCGGGTCAACAATCAGAGGACGAACCCACGCTATTATTTACCTTGATTTTGAGGTGGTGAACAAATTGGCAAACAAGTCAGACAGGCAGATGGCAGCGCTTACAGGCGCACAGATTCGGGATGTTTTGCCGCAGCTTTCCGAAATAGCAGAGGACGGAATCCTGCTGCTTGCCCACGAAGCGACTGCGGCAGAGTGCATGGAGTATTATTTCAGGACAGACGCTGCCGCAGAAGGATTGGAGTTTTCCGTATGCGATGTTAAAGGAATATTGCAGCTGACGGACAGTGGTCGGGAGCAATACACCGAGCTCTTGGACGCGCAGATCGAAGGCATCCGGGAAATCCCGTTCGGTCACGTTGCGGTGATCCGTGGTGTTGACCCGCAGGAATTGGAGCGCTTCACTGATGCTTACGCTGATTTTCTGGACGCAGAGCAGCGCATGGGACCTACGATGTGAGCCAGCCGCAATGACTAAAATTTGGAGGTGCAAATTGAAAAAAGCAACTGTTACCGTACAGTTTGAGCAGGAAAAGCTGCGGGCGCTTGAGTTCTACATCAGCAGGAAAGACTCGACGCTCGAAGCGGAGCTGGACGATTTCATGGGGAAGCTGTACGAAAAGTACGTTCCCACCCAGACCCGCGAGTACATCGAAAGCATGGCAGACCGAGACGAACGCCCACCCCGCCAGCAGCGCCCGCGCCCGGTACGCTCGATCCGTCCGGCTTCCGCAGGCGACACATCGGGAACCGGAGCAGAAAACTGATGGGCGGAGCTGTCCGCCGCCGTTGCCGCACGTCGCGCCGCGTGTCGCGTCTTTCGGATGCCGGAGGCATCCGTGCCCCGCCCTGCTCTGGAAAGCAGGTGTGCGCCGCTTGGCAGGCGTTTGAAAAAGGAGAATCGAAAACTTAGGAAATTGGAGGGCAGTATATGAGCGGAGATGTCCAACTGGAGTTATGGCTCCACGAATATAAAATGGAAGCATTGTCTGCTGTGCTGGAGCAGCAAGGTACCAGTGTAGAGAAGCAAATGCAGGAGATGCTCATGCAGCTCTACACAGAGAACGTCCCGCAGGAAGTGCAGCGGGGTATCCGTCAGCGCATCGATGACGAGTATGCTGCGGAGCTGGCTGAGCGTGAAGCGGCACGGAAATACAGTGCGTTTCAGGTGCGGGAAAGCGGGACAGACCGATTCTATCAGCTGGATCAGGGCGAGGGATTCTTAGACGTTGGCAGGTTCCTGCGCCGGTATTCCCAGCCGGATCAGGAGCTGACAGCAGCGTCCCTTGAAAAATCGTTCGCTGATCTGAAACCGATCACTGGCGAGCAGTACGAACTTCTTGCGGCACATCGGATGGAAGATCCGGGCAAAGTCACAGGGGTGTTCCGGCTGAACTTTGACGAAATGACAGCCGCTGCACTCGATCCCGCAGAAGGTTGGAAAGCCTACTCGATAAAGGACGTATCCACGGCGGTCTATCACGCTTACCGAAAAAATGGGCTCGCCCCGGAACGGTACGAAGCCCGTTTCGAGGAAAGGCTGGTTGGCAGGCAGCTCGATTTGGCGGCGTTTGAGCAGGCGGTTCCTGAGATAGATGCACTGGAGCACGACTCAGAGCAAGGCCCGATGCTCTCACTCTGATGGAGTCGTGCGAAAACGCCCAAACGCCCTTACCGCGTGGCTCTCGAACGGGTTCGGCGGCGTTGCCGCACGTCGCGCCCTGTGTCGCGTTTTTCCGGAGAGGGTGGCATCCCTGCCCCAGTGGACGGGGAAAACGGCTGTCCGGGGCTTTGTGGGGAAATGTGCTAGAGGACGGGAGCCGCGATTTTGGGGGCGTAGGGGAGGGTCGATTTTGGTGCAGGATAAAGCGGTGACATCACCGCGAGTCACACCGTCCCGCAATGCGGGTCGGGGAGTTACGAATTCCGGACGTTTTGCGGCTTTCGGGCAGCGTTTCGGAGAATATCGCGTGACATCACTTTTGCGGGTGCGTTGCCACCCGTGACATCACGAACGCCGGAAATCCCCACCGTTCTCGGGAAATTCGCGGCATCAACCATGACATCATACGAAGAAATGGAGGAAAATTCATGCCAGATGAAAAAGTCCGGTTTCAAATGCGGATTTCGCCGGAAACCGATCAGAAAGTCGCGGCAGCGATGAAACTTACCAACAGCCAAAGCAAGAACGAGTTCGTGGAAAACGCGCTGATTTTTTACTGCGGTTATCTGTCCGCAAAGAACAGCGATGATTTTCTGCCGCCTGCATTGGTTGCGACAATGCGCGGCACGGTGCAGGACAGCGAGAACCGTATCGCCCGTCTGCTGTTCAAAATGGCTGTAGAGCTGTCGATGATGATGAATGTGCTGGCAGTTGGGTTGGAAATCAATGCAGACGACCTCGACCGCTTACGTGGTCAGTGCGTCCGCGATGTGAAAAAGTCGAACGGCAGCATTACTTTCAAAGATACGGTTGCATTCCAGAATGGCAGATAAGGTTGTGAAGCATTATGCCGAGGTTGATTTTTAAGTGTCCGTACATTAAGGGCAAGTCGAAACGTGCTTCTGCGCATTTGAAAAATATGGTCAACTACGTTGCCACTCGCGACGGTGCAGAACGTATTGATCCAGGCAACAAAAACTTGCCTGCGACGGAAAAGCAGAAAGAATTGATTGAACAGCTCACTCGGGAATTTCCGTTAAGCCGTAGGCTGTTTGAATATTCTGACTTTACGCAATCACCGACGCAAGGGAATGCTTCCGAGTTTATCACGCGGGCGTTGGAAGATAACCTTAACCAAATTGCAAAGCGTGAAAACCATTTGGAGTACATTGCAAAGCGTCCGCGAGCGGTACGGATGGGTGCGCATGGACTGTTTAACGGCTCGGAGGATTCGATTGTGCTGTCGCAGGTTGCGGAAGAAATTGCGCACCATCCCGGCAATGTTTGGCTTCCAATTATCTCCCTGCGCCGTGAAGATGCGGAGCGGCTTGGTTACGATAACGCAGAGAATTGGCGTTCGCTGTTGTCCTCAAACGCTATGGAGATTGCAAAATCCATGAAAATTCCTTGGGAGGACTTTCGCTGGTACGCTGCATTCCATGACGAGGGCAACCATCCGCACGTCCATATGGTTTGTTACAGCGCCGATCCGTCCAAAGGGTTTCTGACATCGAAAGGGATTGAAAATATCAAATCTATGTTGGCAAAGCAGATTTTTCGGCAGGAGCTGACCGAAATCTATTCGCACCAGACCAAACGCCGTGATGATCTAACCAGATCGGCAGGTGAAGTCTTGCGTCAGCTTGCGGCTCAGATGAAGGACGGAACGCTGGATAACGAGCGTATCGAACAGCTGATGAAACACCTTTCTGAAAAGCTGAAAACGACGTCCGGTAAGAAAAAGTATGGCTATCTGAAAGCGCCGCTGAAGTCCGTGGTGGATGAAATTGTCGACGAAATCTGCAAAGACCCACGTGTCGCAGAAACTTATGATTTGTGGTATGAGCTTCGGGAAGATGTGCTGAAAACGTACAAGACTACCATGCCGGAGCGTGTTCCGCTTTCGCAGCAGAAGGAGTTCAAACGTATCAAAAATATTGTAATTGAAGAAGCGGTGCGTATGGGCGCAGCTCCCAAACAAGCTTGCGCAGATGAGCAAAGCTCTGAAGCATGGATGCGTTCGCCTGCTTCAATCTATCAATCCGCGACGCGGCTTCTGCATCATATGGGCAACATTTTCCGCGACCAGCAGCCACCGGTAGATGGTGTTTTGCGTGTGTCGGTGGACAACAAGCTGCGTCAGAAAATCCGTGAAAAGAAAATGGCGCTCGGTCATAAAGCCGACGACCATGAAAGCGCCATAAATATGTAATTGGGAAATGGAGATAACGTTTGAGCGATAACATGAAAGAGCAGTTTCGCGACAAAATCGAAAACTGTTATGCCGAATATCATAGACAGTGGATGCAGCTTCCCGCCACAGAGTTGATTCAGAAAGCCGAGGAAATCGCAGCGGTCCAGCTGATGGCAAAAGAGATCCCGAGCCAGGTTTCCGCAGAACAGGCGGAATATCTTTTGCAATTCAAAAATCCTTTGGAGGTTGTCACCGACAGCTGGCTCGCGGAAAACGGGTCAAGCGTTTCGGTAATTGATGAGGAACTTTCCCATGTGCTGTGGCGGCTGATCGACACCGGCGATGCAGAAGCGATATACGAAACGGAATCGTCGGAACCGAAGGAACTGTACTTTGGGATTTTTCACATTCAGGAGAACGGCAACGAAACCCGTTTTGCATCTATTGGCGACCACGAATTGCTGTACACAGCAGAACAGCTGCGGCGCTATGTTCAGCACGAAGAATCAGTCAGCGCTTTTGAAAATCTGTATCCAAACCGCGTAGAAATTACGGAACATGAATTTGATCGTTATGTAATGGAGCGGATTCATGACAGCGGCCGCGTAGCAGGTGCATTCCATATCAACTTCGATAAAGGCGAGTTTTCCGGCGTGCGTCTTATGGATGGCTGGCAGAGTTTTCAAATCAAGGATATCTGTTTGGCAGTCAGTCACGCGATGCGTAAAGAAGGTGCAGATACAGAGGAACAATGGGATCGCCTTCTCGACCGGCTTCGTGACAAAGAGATTACCCCGGACAGCCGGTATGCCTTTCTTGAAGGGGAACGCACTTTGCGTCCAGAGGAAATTTCATTTTCCGGGGATATTGATCAGAATGACAATCTGCTGAACTTCTATTTGGAAATGAATTTTAATGTCGATGAAGTGTTCGGGACAAATGTTATGACAGCTGAAAATGATGATTTTTTGAATATCTATGCGGATTATGATCTGGAAGAAAATTGTGTTTGTGATACACTGACCGTGCTTCTGGAGTGTGCCAATGGCGAGCAGTTTCCTTATCGATACCGCTTGAATGCAGAGGAACAGGCAGTGATAACGCAGAAAATGGATGATTATTGCATAGAGCAGCTTGGCGTGTCTTTGAGCGATTGCCGCGAGCAGTATTTGGAAGAAGATGCGCAGCCTGCTCAAAATTTGAGTATGTAAACCATTACTCGAACGAATCCGATGGGAGGTGTTAAGGATTCCCTACATACATTTTACAGAGGAGCAAAAGCAGCGTGCCAGCAGTGTAGACTTGGTTGAATTTCTGCGGCAACAGGGAGAAAAACTTCTCCCGTCCGGACGCGAGAAGCGTCTCGGAAGTGACCACAGCATTACGGTTAATGGCAACCGCTGGTACGATCATTCGGCACAGCAAGGCGGCGGAGCAATTTCCTTCGTACAGAAATTTTATGGCGTAGGCTATGCGGAAGCTGTGACGCGCTTGCTGGGAGATGAGCAGGGTGAAACCTACCAGCCGGTGAAACAGCAGGCGCGTGAGCCGCCTAAACCGCAGCAGCCATTTGCATTGCCCGATGCAAATCCCAATATGCGTCGGGTGTTTGCATATCTGACGAAAAAACGCCTGATTGGAAGCAAAGTCGTGAATGCTTTTGCGGAAGCTGGTCTGCTTTATGAGAGCTGTGAAAAATTTAATAATATGGAGCAGCATAATGCCGTGTTCGTCGGGAAGGATAAACACGGCATTGCACGTCATGCACATAAACGAGGACTGGGTGACCAGCCCTTCAAGCGGAATGTGATCGGAAGCGATGCGCGATGTAGCTTCCACTACACGGGAACCAGCAGGCGGCTGTATGTTTTTGAAGCGCCAATCGACCTGATGTCATTCGTCACGCTGTATCAGAAGGACTGGCAGAAGCATAGCTACGTCGCATTGTGCGGCACAAGCGAACACGCCATGCTCTGGATGCTAGAGCAGAATCCGAAGCTTCAGCGGATCGCGCTTTGTCTTGACCATGATCCGGCAGGCATCACCGCAATCGGACGGCTTCGGGAAATCCTGCATGATAAGGGATATCGCGATATTGCTGTCGGGCTTCCCCAATCGAAGGATTGGAACTCGGAATTGTTTGCGTGCTGTGGCAAATCGGCCGAGCCGGGGGAGAAGCATCCGCAGATGCTTGCTGCGCCGTCAATCTGTGAACGAATCGCAGGACTTGCTGAAAAAGCAAATGCACGTTTTGCCGCGCAGCAGATTCCGCCGCTCTTGAAGGGATATGAGCGCAATCTGCAAGCCGGCCGCTTTGAACAGGCGATGGAACGCATGGAATCAGCTGCGGCTTTTGCATTGGCGGCAGCTTTGCGGGAACGCCGCCAGCTTCGCGCTCCTGTAGCAGAATCCGAAGTTTCTGCATTTTTACAGGGAGAGGTTTGGCCGAACCAGAATCAAAGCGCATTAAAGGGACGATCAGAAGCACTCCTGACGGAACTTCAATCTGTCATGACAAAGGCAGCCGCGCAAGGGATTCGCACCCAGCCAGAGAAAGAAGCGATCGCTGATGCATGGCTCCATCTGGCGGCATCCTGTACAAAGGTGGTGGTGAAATACGAAGCTGACGCGCAGGAACAACAGCAGGCTCAGCAACAAATCGAAATGGGGGTGAAATTATGCTGATGCTGGTTCTCTCGGCAGGGCTTATGGTGATCGTAATCGGTGGGCTTGCGTTCTGTTCACAACACTACGCACTCGATAACATTAAATCCAAGACCGTCGGCGATGGTCAGCATGGAACGGCTCGGTGGGCGACTAAGAAGGAAATACAGCGCACTTATACCCGTGTACCGTTCCAGCCTGCTTTATGGCGGCAGGGGAAGAATCTGCCGAAAAAGCAAGGGCTGATTTTAGGCTGCGAAGGCCCAAAGAATAAGGTGACTGCTCTGGTTGATACCGATGATATCCATGCGATGGTAACTGCCGCGAGCGGTGCCGGAAAAACGGCTTTTTTCTTGTACCCGAACATAGAATATGCCCTTGCGTCGGGAATGTCATTTCTCTGCACCGATACCAAGGGCGACTTGTTCCGAAACTATGCAGGCATTGCGAAAGATTGCTATGGGTACCAGATCGCGGTGCTTGATCTCCGAAACCCGACTCGCTCGGACGGTATCAATCTGCTGAATCTCGTGAACCGATATATGGATGTGTATAAAGCTGAGCCGGATAACCTGCCCGCGAAAGCAAAGGCAGAAAAATATGCAAAAATCCTGTCAAAAACTTTGATCAACACAAGCGGCGGCGACTCTGCACAATATGGGCAGAATGCCTATTTTTATGACAGCGCAGAAGGCTTGTTGACTGCGATGCTGCTGTTAGTAGCGGAATATCTTCCGACCGAAGATGAAAGCGGCAACCCGATCGAGCAGCGGCACATTGTTTCGGTGTTCAAACTGGTGCAGGAGCTTCTTGCACCGTCTCAGGTGAAAGGCAAAAACCAGTTCCAGCTGCTGCTTGAAAAATTGCCTGCCGACCACAAAGCAAAGTGGTTTGCAGGCTCGGCATTAAACACCGCAGAACAGGCAATGGCTTCTGTGATTTCGACTGTATTGTCGCGTTTAAATGCGTTTTTAGACAGTGAAATGGAGCAAATTTTGTGTTTTGATACAGCTATTGATGCGGAAAAGTTCTGCAAAGAGAAGTCTGCCCTGTTTATAGTTCTCCCCGAAGAAGATCAAACGAAATACTTCATGGTTTCCCTGATTATCCAGAATTTATACCGTGAAATATTGACAGTAGCGGATGAGTACGGTGGAAGGCTTCCGAACCGGGCGGTGTTCTTCGCCGACGAGCTTGGTACTTGCCCTCCGATCCAATCGCTTGAGCTGATGTTCTCTGCGTCCCGCTCGCGAGGACTGATGCTTGTGCCGATTGTGCAAAGCATTACCGGTCAGCTTCAAAAAAATTACGGGAAGGAAGGTTCGGAAATTATCGTAGACAACTGTGCGGTCAATATTTTCGGTGGATTTGCACCAGCATCTCAGACTGCGATCGAACTGTCCAAGGCGCTCGGTAGCCGCACGGTTATGAGTGGATCTATCAGCAAGGGCAAAAACGATCCGACACAATCCCTGCAAATGATAGAGCGTCCTCTAATGACTCCCGACGAACTGAAAACCATGCCGAAAGGCAGTTTTGTAATCATGAAAACCGGAGTCCATCCGATGCAGGTGCAACTGCGTCTGTTTCTCGATTGGGGCATCCGCTTCAAAAAGCCATATGAAGTTCCGGAAAAGGCACAGCGCAAGGTGGCTTACGCGAATAAAGACGAGCTGGAAGCCGCCATCCTTCGGAAGCATCCGCCAGCTGTGCCAACCAGAAGCGCATGCCCACAATCGCCGCTGCGGGATGAACGCCCTCCACTGCCGCGACGACCGATCTTCCGGGAAAGGCCGGGTGATGATTTATAAGCGGTTTTCATTCGATCCATAACTCCGGGCTGGGGCATCGCGCGGTAGTGGTTTACCGCTGCCTGCAAGACCACGCCAATGCAGAAGGCTGCTGCTGGCTCGCAATCAACACTATCGCTGCGGAGCTGCATCTTTCTCGAGCAACCGTCAAACGCGCGCTTGACGAGCTGTGCCGGGAGGGATTCATCCACAGAGAACACCGTTGGCGAGAAAACGGAAGCCTATCTTCCAACCTGTACCACATCGTATAACTGCAAAACAGACTGCCCTCCACCAGGAGAGCAGTCTGCCAAGGTGCTGACTCAGGAGTGGGTTCAAAATGCCCCATCCAGAGGATACACGTTATAAAACATAAGAAAGAGCAGAGAAAGAAACAGTATGTTTGCAAGTTTTTAAGTGCAATATGGAATACATATTTTTACACTCAGCATTATCGCTCGTTTACGCTGAATGTAGTTGCATCCAGAAAAAACTTATCTGGACAAAACCATATCCGTTGTTTATATGCCGCCTTGAGGGTTTACACAATTTTGGGAATGATTTTGCGGAGCACTTACTCTTCAAAAGTAACGTTGTTTTCTAAGTCTGCTCCGTTAGAAGCAATCAACTTTTTATAGTAATAAAAAGACTTTTTCTTTGACCGTTTATGCGTGCCGTTATTATAATCGTCCTGATCGACATAAATCATACCGTAACGCTTGGTCATCTCTGATGTGCCGGAGGAGACAAGGTCTATGGGGCCCCACCATGCGTAGCCAAACACATCGACACCGTCAGCGATGGCTTCACGCATTTGTTCCACATGAGCCCGCATATAATCAATGCGGTAATCATCGTGAATTCGGCCATCTTCGCTAAACTTATCGATAGCACCCAAGCCGTTCTCGGAGATGAAAATAGGCAGATGGTAACGGTCATAGATGCGGTTCAGAGTGATTCGGAAACCGATAGGATCGATAGTCCAGCCCCATTCTGATTTGGGCAGATGCGGGTTTTTGATATCCGAAACCAGACGGCCTGTAGGCTGCGGCACGGGACTTCCCTTGTAACGCATAATATAGGTCATGTAATAGCTGATCGTGATGAAGTCTACCGCCCCCTCTTTGAGGATTTGCATATCGTCCGGCCCCATCTCGATGTGGATATCGTTTTCGTCGAAAAATCTCTTCATGTAGTAGGGGTATTCGCCGGTAGCTTGAACATCCGTGAAAAACCAGTTGAAGTGATCCTCAAACATGACTTGGAGTTGATCCTCGGGCTTGGAACTTTCTGCATAATTTTCCAAGCGGCAAAGCATATTGCCCATTTTAGCATCAGGATCGATTTCATGAAGTTTTTTTACCGCTAAAGCACTGGCGATGAACTGGTTGTGAACCGCTTGGAACTTCAGCTGCCAGTGGCCTAAATAGTTATTGCAGGAATTGGGTTCTGGTGCACCGTCAAGTATAACGCCGCTGCTGGTGAAGGGATTGGAAAGGACGTTGTTGATTTCATTAAAGGTCAGCCAATATTTCACCTTTCCTTTGTATCGGGTCATGACCGTTTCTGCGTAGCGGACAAATGCCTCTGTAGTATGACGGCTGGCAAAGCCACCATATTCTTCAGCTAAATGAAGAGGTGTGTCAAAATGTGAGAGGGTTACCAGAGGCTCGATTCCGTAACGGTGCAATTCATCAAATACGTTGTCATAGAACTGCAAGCCGATTTCATTGGGCTGGGCATCATCGCCATTGGGGAAAATACGGGACCATGAGATGCTCATGCGGAACACCTTAAACCCCATTTCGGCGAAGAGCTTGATATCTTCTTTATAAGTGTGATAGAAATCGATGCCCCAGCGCTTCGGAAGGCTCCAATTTTCCGGATGAGCTTTCATGTCCTCAACCATTTCTTTGGAAGCAGCATTGTGGGAAACATGTTCATCAAAGGACCCCTCGGTGTCGCGGATCTCCTTGGTGATCAGCCGGGCAAAATCGGAAGTTGCCGGACCGCGTCCGTCCACATTCCATGCGCCTTCGATTTGGTTAGCGGCGGTAGAACCGCCCCAGAGAAAACCTTCGGGAAATGCCTTAGTCATGATATTATTCTCCTTTCTGCCTATGCAGCAGCATTTTGATAATAGGAAGCAGCTTCTGAGTCATGCGCAACTCCGTTGTAATCGTCATGAGCGTATCCTGTGCGTGAATAAAGAGCAGAGAATATTCCGTATCCTCGCCGCTGACTTGATCTTGGATTACTTCGGTTTGAGCATTATGGGCCTTTACAATCAGCTCTTCTGCTTCCAACAGCAGTGTTTCTGCCTGGGTCAGATCGACATTAGCAAGAGCAGCAAGCGCTGCATCAACCTTTACCCTGCCGTCGCCAGCATTCATGATTACATCCATGGCAATCATATTGATATCTTTTTTTTCATCTGACATTTTAAGATCCTCCTATTGGTTATGCGTTTTGGCCCTTAGCAGCTTCTTTAGCAGCTTTTTTAGCAGCTTTAGCTGCTTCGCGTTCCTGCTCTTTCTGAAGTTCAGCTTTATCAGCAGCTTTGAAGAACGGGTACCAGATTACTGCGGCAATGATAAAGTTGATACAGATCAAGAGCACATTGCGGAAATCGCCGCCTGACATCATGAATGCCGAAATCGCATTGGGAGCAAAATTCATGTCGAAATTAACATAGTTGATCGTGCCCCAGCCAAAGGCAAACCACGAATAGGAAAAGGCGGGAAGGATAAGCGCGATGAGGATGGTAGGGATCAGCATAAAGGGATTGCCTACTACCGCGCCATATTGCAGCGGTTCATTGATATTGAAAACCGAAGGTACCAGCGTTGCCCTGCCAAGTACACGGAACTTTTTTGATTTTGCAAAAAGCATATAAATGGCAAGAGGAAGGGTAGCGCCTTGTCCGCCAATGTGATGATAACGGCTGAAACCATAGGCGTAGATGTTTTTGGGAGCCAGTCCTTCGGCAACTAAAGCTGCGTTTTCAGCGATAGCCGCCTGGGTGATGGTACGTGTGACCGGAGTAAAGACCCAGCCAGAGATACCAAAAAAGTAGAAGATGTTTTGCAGGAATGTGATAAATACCACGCCAGGCATGGATTGTGCAAAACTTGTGACAGGCTTCATGAGCAGCTGGACCATAGTAAACACATCGATTTGAAGTGCATTTGTGAGAATATGGGCAATCGTCAGGCTGATAAGGATCGCGATAATGTTGTCAAACCAGTTTTTTACGAAATCGGGGATAACGCTATCCTCGCCGAAGAAGGAGAACTGGATCATGAGCTTGTAAATCAGAGACACGAGCAGACCGACGAACATCGCTGTAAACATGCCGCCAGCACCGAATTTAGACAAATCGACCAGGTAGCCGCCTTCTACACTGAGCATATTCATGCAAAGCATGTAGGTGCCAATGCCTGTAAAGCCAGCGATCATGGCTCTATCCTTTTTCTCCAGTTTGTTCAGACAGTTATAAGGGATAATAAAAACCACAAACAGACCAATCATCCCAAATGAGTAGGTACTTAAGGCGCTGATATCTGGCAGCGAAGGAACAAAGCGGCGGATAATGCCCCACAGAGAAGGGACGGCGCTGACCATGGAAAAGGGGACGATGTACAGGATCGCATCTGCTACAATGCCAAACCAGAAGTTCTGGGTGATCTTGTTCATGACAGGAACGAGATACTTCTCGATCCAGGCTTGGATCTTTTTCATGACATACCTCCTGATATTGAATGATTATTCATTATAGAAGTCGACAGCATCCTCCAAAATGGCTTCGCCGTCAAGGGCTGCGTAGTTGTCCGGATCGATGGAAGTGACTTTGATATTATGAGATTTGAGCATTTCCTGATACTTGGGAACCTCGGCAGAAAAGTGGGGGCCAAGCAGCAGAAGGTCGATTTTATCGACGTAGTCCGGAACTTGGGATTTGCTGACTGCATGGATAGTGACATCCAGATCCATGGTTTTGGCGGCTTTGCGCATATTGGCGGCCATGAAGCCAGTGGATGCGCCGATGCCGCAGGCGAGCAGGATACGAAGCATGATGTGTGTTCTCCTTTCGGTATTAGACTTGATTGAAAACAATGGGGCGTTGCTTGCTGTGGATTTTTCGTAGCAGATTCCGCCGATTCCACTGGAAAGCCATTCGGGACTTCATCCGGATAGAAATTGGAGTTAGAACTGCAGCAGGGTTTTTTGCAGGGCAAGGCGGGGGCACCGACAGGTTGTCGCCCATCAAGGGATGACGACCCGGTCAGGCAGGACCCGGCACAGGGATGGCGCTGACGTTAGCCCGGTGGAAGCACTCGTGGCCTTTGGGAAATCGATTTTGTCTGATAACGAATTCCACTGCACGCAGCATATCCACGTTTTTCAAACAAATCTGTTTTGTTTTTTACCGCCCGATTACTGGTGGGCCGGCATGCTTTTAGTTTACTGACAAAAGGCGGCAAAAGAAAACAGTTTTTTTTCTCTACGCCGGAAAAAAGTATGGTTTTGTGCTGGACTAGACTCTGATATACTATAGGTGTATCGGAAAGCGCGGAACATGAATTAAGGTTGGGACGTGTGCCATGAAGAAAGACAAGAAAAATGATAAGAAAAGTGAACTGCTCCGGATTCTCTCTAAATCTTCTGAGTGGATGCGGGCTTCCATGTTGGCGGACATTTTGGGTATCAGTGAACGGACCGTACGAAATTATGTCAGGGAGATCAACGAGACAGGACAGATTGTCATCCGCTCCTCCTATGAGGGATATCGTTTAAGGGAGCGATCAATCAATGTAGAGAAATCTCTCACGGAAAGCGAAACGAGGGTGTGGCGGATATTGTCCGACCTTTTGGTCAGCAAGGATGGCATCAATGCTTTTGATGAAGCAGAGCGCTTGTACGTTAGTGCCAGCACAATTACAAATACGATCATTCCTCGGATCAAAGAGATGGTACGGGAATATGACTTGCGGGTAGAGTCACAGAAGTTTACCTTCTATTTGCGGGGGAGCGAACTAAACAAACGGCGTCTTATTGGTAATATAGCGGTTGGCGGTTCTTATGGATTTTTTAATACGCGGGATGTTCTTGAACATCTTTTCCCTGCACAGGATATCTCCGGACTTATGCAGATGCTTTATAAGCTGTGTCAGGATTCACGGCTTTATCTCAACGATTTTGCCATGAATAATTTGCTCATCCATTTATTGGTTATCTTGATCCGGTTGGGGTCTGACGATGATTTGGAAGAAAAGGAATCGACAATGCTGGTCAGTGAGATGCTGGCAAATTTGCCTGACAGAGAGGCGATTAGCGATTTGGCGCAGCAGATCGCATCTCGATTTGTTTTGGATTATGGCATTCATATCCCGGAAAGGGACTATAAGCAAGTGCTGGCGTTGATCGCGTTATCGGTGGAACATGAACTGGTTGATATCCAATCTATCGTCAGTCAGTCGTTTATTGATAAAATCGCTGCACTGTTAGATCAAGTGTCCCAGCATTACTATACCCCAGAGTTCAGCAATGATTTTGTTCAACAGTTTTCCTTACACATGTATTATGCGCAGCAGCGCTGTGCTTTTCATATCAGTTATCCGAACCCGATCGGCTCACAGTTTAAGATGGAATTTGCGCCAATTTATGATATGGCGGTATTTTTTGCCCATCAGTTTTCTCATGTGTGTCATGTTGAATTCAATGAGGACGAGATTGCTTTTATTGCTCTTCATTTTGGCTCGTTTTTAGAGAATAACAAACAGGCGCGAGCATATATTTCCTGTATAGTAGTAGTGGAATCTTATCATAGCGTTTCCAAACGTTTGGTGGAGGAACTGAATAGGGCTTTCGCCGACCGGCTGGTGATTCAAGAGGTGTTGCCTGTGAACCGGTTTCAGAAACGGCTCCCAACGTGCGACTTGCTCATCACTACCATGCCGCTGAATGATACCAATATTCGCACTGTACAGATCAATCCGATCTTAACCCGGCAGAGCACCGGATGCATCCGGGCTGCGCTGGATGAAATCGATGTGGAACGGGAGTTTACCAATGCGAGGGGATTCCTGCGTGGTTTATTTCATCCGGAATTGTATTTTCGGAATATTGCGTTGGAGGACGCTCAAACCTGCATTCGATTTATGGGCATGCACTGTTTGGAGCAAGGGTATGTAAGCGAAGATTTTATAGAGGATGTGTTGCGGAGAGAATCTTTTTCCAGCACAGCATTTACGGATATACTGGCTGTTCCACATGCAATCAGTCATTATGCCGAACGCTCTTTCATCTGTGTGGTTCACAACAATGCTCCGATTCAGTGGGGCGGACGAGCTGTTCATTTTGTTTTGCTGATAGGCATTACAGAGACGGATATGAAACATTTTAAGGCAGCTTTTGACTTGATCGTTGAGCTTTTTAGTCATTCTGAGCGTACAATCGAACTGCTGAAAACAAACTCTTTTGAGGATTTTTGCGATTTTATTGCGCCAAGCGGGGATAATGGCAGGCCGGTGTAAGGCGTACTGAAAAACGGCGTAAAAGGAGTGGGATATGTAAGTGTTCCACTCTTTTTTTGTCCTTAAAGCCTCAATGAAATTTGTATTTTGTTCGATATGCTGCGCTTAACAGATATTTACTATGAATTTATATTTTTTAGATTTCATAAGAATCAGTTTGAAATGGGTGGATCAGAAATGAATTAAAAAGATGGAATGGGATTTTGGTCAAATAGATCATATCGGCAGGATGTCGGCAAAAAGTTACCATGTGCCTCTTACTAATCAGAAAAAAAGAAAATATTTACCGTTCGTTTGCCAGACTGCAAATGGTGTTCCGGATCACAATGGAAGAACATCTTATTCCGTTCAAGACGTTGTTCAAAACTTTGCACGGCGAAAGCCAAATGGCTGTGAAAAGTATTTTCTAATACAGTTTAACAGAGCGACCGATTTTACACGGCTATGTGAAATCGGTCGCTCTATTTCTATTTTCCAGCATCAGCTACGATGCCGCTCACCTCCAACTTCTGAAATCAGGATTTCAAAAAAGATTTCAGATAAGGAGGTCTGTCGAAATGGCAGAAAACCAAAAGTATATACTTATGATCGATGGCGCGCCTGTAGAGGTCAACCGCGAGATTTATATCGAATATCATCGCATGGATCGCCGCGACCGTTACTTGGAAGAACGGGATCTGGCGCATGGCAAAACGCTGTACAGCAATTTGGACACAGTAGAACTGCTGGGTGAGGAGATGATTCCAGATAGCAATGCGGTCAACCCTGAGGATGCAGCGATTGCCTGTATTTTGCACGAAAAGCTGCATCAGTGCTTGGATTTGCTTTCGGAAGGGGATCGTCAGCTGATTGATGCGTTGTATTTTCAGGATAAAAGTGAGCGCGATTACGCGAAGAAGGTTGGCATTTCCCAGAAGGGCGTGAATAAGCGTCGGCACGCAGCTTTGGCGAAGCTTAAAATTTTTATGAAAGATTAAAAATTCTGGTTCTCAACCCCCCGCTATTTTCGGCTTAATAGTGGGAGGGTAATTTCCCCGCCCGCTGTTCTTTGGAAATTGAATATCCGATGCTTTGGATACGTTCCTGACGTGCCCCGAAAAGGGGCAAGCGACATTAGAGGATGCGCGAAGATCACCTGTAGAAAAGCGCGGAGTGAACTCGAAGCCACTTATTTTCTGTTTTTGTTCGAACGCTTCACCCGCTCCCCCTTCTATCGAATGACGGCCTATCTATTACTATTATATAAGGTGTAAGCGGGCCCATCCGTCCAGAAAGCCAGCTGTGGCAGCTGGCCTCGCGATGACAGCGTCAGGGATCATGATACTCCCGTCCAGTCCCGTAATCAGGAGGGCGGCCGACAGAGATCCTGCCGGGGGTGAGATTCCCGTGAAGCGGTGGAGCCAGCCGCTGTCCAAAGAGGTCGCCCGGTGTGCTTGGGGGAGTAGTGTCGAATACAAGTGCAGAAACAATCAAAAGAGAAATCTTGATAACAGATGCCACGGGGACCGCGCCTGCGGGAAACTGCGGAAAGGGGTCCCTGTGTATGTGCTATCAAGTATCCTTTCGTAAAATGGCAAGATATTGTTCGTAAGCAAAGACCCTGTTGCGGGATGCGTTTGTGGTTTCCAGAAGGATATTCAGCTCTGCCAATTTCTTGACTGCCGAAGCAACCGTGTTGTAGCTGCGGTCAAGCGCAGCGGCGGTCCGCCTGATATCAATAATCGGATTCTGTTCCAGATAGTCAAACACAGCACGGACGGTATCACTGCCCCGCTTCGACTGTGGGAGCTTCGCGATGTTGGCGTCATGCAGGGCGGATAATTGTGAGATGGAATGGACTGCGTCTGCTGCGGCGGTTTCGACTGCCTCCAGAAAAAAACGTACCCATTGCTCATAATTTCCGCTGCGGCGTACTTCACTGATCCGGTCATAGTATTCGAGCTGATTCTTTTTCAGAAAATAGGAAACATATAGCACAGGCTTGCTGAGCAGCTTCTGTTCGGTCAGATACAGAAGAACCAGCAACCTGCCGATCCGCCCGTTCCCGTCCAGAAACGGATGGATAGTTTCAAATTGGTAATGAATCAGCGCGGCCTGGACCAGCGGGTCATAGTCGGTGCTTTCGTTGATATAGCGCTCCAGATCAGCCATTGCGGATTCCATGTCATCCACATTTGGCGGGATATAACGTGCATCCTTTAGCGTGCAGTTTGCAGCGCCAATCCAGTTTTGAGAACGCCGGAATTCCCCTGGATTCTTCTCCTGTCCCCGTACGCCTTCCATCAGAATGGCATGGGTTTCGCGAAGAAGACGATTGCAAAGCGGAAGCGATTGCAGCCGCTCCAATGCAAACTGTGATGCCCGAACATAATTGATGACTTCCGATACATCCAGATTCGCATTGATATCGGATTCAGGGTCAAGAACGTCGTCCAGCGTACATTGTGTGCCCTCGATCTGTGAGGAAATCAGGGCTTCTTTCCGAACGTACATGGATACAAATAATTCGGTGTTTGGAATCAGTTTGGACGCAGTGTCCAGATACACAAGCTGACGGTTTGCCGACACCAGAAGACGGATGAGATCATTGTCCATATTCAGAGCGGGTGCTGGCGGCAGCGGGGCAGGACGAAAGGATTGATAAGCAGCTTCACCAGTCATGTTGGTTGTATATGTTCCAGATCGATTCATGATAGCACGCTCCTTTAAATTGAAATACAGTGTCTATTATACGCTCCTTATTTCAGGAAGTAAAGGGTTTACTGAAATAAGGACAGCGGTTTGGTGTGCTTATTTCAGCTTAAAACGGTTAAACGAAAAACTACAGAATGTCAGGAGGATTCAGGATGAACAATACAGAAGGAACCATCAAATCTTCAAAGATGGAGACCACAATCAAAGGGCACAAGGTCACGCTGCACTTTGCGGACGAACCGAACCCGGATGTCGCGGTGCAGGTCAAGCAAGTTCTTCTCAGCACTTGTTTGCTGGCAGCAGATTGCAGGACGGCGGATAAAAGTTCAAATACTTCTAAATTTCAGTAGCTATTTGGACTGTGATGTGAGATAATAGGTTTGGCAAAGAGACGGTGAACCTTGACAACAGAATATGGTTTGGATGTCTGCCCTCACATTACGAAATTTGCAGAAAATTCAATGGGAGGACAGATAAAATGGCTGAAAGAGTTCAATGCTTATACCGCGTATCCACAACCAAGCAGGTCGATCACGACGAACAGGATCGCGCTGACATTCCGGTGCAGCGCAAAGCCTGCCGCGAGTTTGCAGACCGGATGGGCTGGACGATTGTCGGTGAAGAACAGGAAACCGGCGTATCCGGTTACAAGATCAGTGCAAATGACCGCGACAAGCTCCAGCTGATCAAAGAACGCGCAGAACAGGGCAAATTTGATATCCTGCTGGTGTTCATGTTCGACCGTCTCGGGCGCAAGTCCGACGAAACCCCGTTTGTAGTCGAATGGTTCTGCAAGAAGGGCATCAAGGTCTGGAGCGTCAATGAAGGCGAACAGCGTTTTGAATCCCATACCGACCGCCTGACGAACTACATCCGCTTCTGGCAGGCCGATGGTGAGAGTCAAAAGACTTCCATCCGTACCAAAACGGCGCTCGGTCAAATGGTGCAGGAGGGGCGGTTCCGGGGCGGCAAAGCCCCATTCGGCTATCGGCTCGAAAAGAGCGGCATCCTGAACAAGCGCAAGCATGAGGTCAATAAGCTGGTCATCGATGAGGAAGAAGCGGAGGTTATCCGCACGATGTTCGACCTCTGCGTCTCCTCCGGCTTCGGCAGGTGGCGGATGGCGAATTTCCTCAACAACCACGGGATCAAAAACCGGAAGGGCGAAAACTGGCACGATGCAACCATCTGCGCGATCCTGCACAATCCGATGTATAAAGGCGTCCTGCGCAGCGGGGAAACGTATTCCGAGCCGTTTGAGGAATTGCAGATCATCTCGCCGGAAACCTTTGACCTTGCACAGAAACTGATGCAGGAACGCAAGTTAGAAAACAAGGACGAGCGTCACATCCCGCTGAATACCACCGGACAGTCGCTTCTCTCGGGCAATATGTACTGCGGTCACTGCGGCGGGCGGCTGGTGCTGACTACCAACGGCACGGTCGTCCGGAAGGCAGATGGCACGGAAATCCGGAAAAAGCGAATCCGCTACGTGTGCTACAGAAAGACCCGCCGACGTCTTGAGTGCGACGGTCAGACGGGTTACACGATGCACATTCTGGACGGCATGGTCGAAGATATCCTGCATCAGGTGTTCCGCAAAATGCAGGCGGTTTCCGACGAACTGATTGTCGGGACGGCGTTTGAAAAGCAAATGACACTTCTAAAGGCTGATCTTCAGCGTGCAAAGGCCGAAAATGCCAATGCAAACAGGGAGTACGAGTCGCTCAAAGCAGAGGTAATGAAGTCCGTGCAGGGTAAAAGCTTGCTGCCTGCTGATGTGCTTTCCGAAATGCTGGAGGAAGCCCGCGACAAGCTGATGGTTACCAGCAGGCGTGTCACCGAGCTGAATGAGGAGCTTGCAGACGGCAATGCCCGTATGGAGGACTTGCGTGCGGAATACCAACACATCGTATCGTGGTCAGAAATCTTCGATAAAAGTGACCGCGCAACGCAGAAAATGATCTGTGCGTACATCATCAAGCGGGTGACCGTCCGCCGTGACTACCAGCTGGACATCGAGTTTAACATCAACGTACAGCAGTTCCTGCACGGCATCGACAGCTTGGAGCAGCAGTGTAAAAAGAGGAAGCCCTTGAAAGCCAGAAACGCATAAATCCAAACGGAGCAATGCTATCACGATTCCAACTTTTGAATTGTTTCTGCGAATTTTTTATGTGAGTGGTCGCCTATGATGCCCAAAAGTCCAACCGGACATTTGGGGGTGCTTACCCGATGATTCGGGAGAGCGTTTGACTGGCAGTCAAGAGGTCATGGGTTCGATCCCCACCGTCTCCACCAAATGGGAGCCAGGCGAACCCAGCCACGATTTATTTCGTTGGCTCGGTGTTCGTTTTGGCGATGCCGCTTCCTGAAAAGCGGTAAATCAAAAAAGGAGCCTGTCATTGGGATGTGATGTTTCCGATGACAGGCTCTTAAATATTCGCTTGAATATAACAAAATAAGTTATATTTATTTTATTATCGTTATTATCCAACAATAACATGAAATGATCCAATATTACTGCTAGAATTTAACTCAAAGGAG
>CAJUSB010000006.1 GCA_910589115.1 uncultured Clostridia bacterium
TTTTAATGCGTATTCAACACAATATCATGGCGATGAGCGCCTATCGTAACTACACCAACAACGTCTCTGCGATGAAGAAGAACCTGGAGAAGCTCTCTTCTGGTTACAAAATCAACCGCGCTGGCGACGACGCTGCTGGCCTTGCGATTTCTGAGAAAATGCGTGCCCAGATCACCGGTCTGGAAACCGCACAGAAGAACGCGAAGGACGGTATCAGCCTGGTACAGACCGCAGAAGGTGCGCTGACCGAGGTTCACGATATGCTCAACCGTATGGTTCAGCTGGCGACCCAGTCTGCAAACGGCACTTATGACAATGACGTTGACCGTGCACAGATGCAGAAGGAATTGGATCAGCTGCGTTCTGAAATCAACCGTATCGCTGACAGCTCCAACTTCAACGGCATCAAGTTGCTGGACGGCTCCATGGAAGCTGACACCTCTGAGTATAAGCTCACCGGTCAGGCAGCTTTGGGCATTCTGCCAACTGCCGGTGCAGACTTCAGCAAGGCTGGCACCAGCACCATCATCCATGCAGCTGGCAAGGACGCTTCCAAGACCTCTTTCGAGGTTGAGCTGGAGAACGTATCCTTCGCTTCTAAGGGCGCTGGCGGCACCAAGGTTGGTATCAATGTTGGCGGTGCAAAAATCTCTGTCGTGATCGAAAAGGGCGGCCTGAGCGGCGCAACTCTGGCAACAAAGCTCGCAGCTACTGGCGGCGGAAAAATCAAGATTGGCGGCGTAACCTACAGCATGAAGGCTGATGGCAGCAAGCTGGTCTTTGAGATGACGGACGACAGCCTGAAGAATGTAACGAAGTCCGCCAGCTTCAACGGTAACTTTACGGTTACAACAGAGACAGCGGCTGATGCAACAGGCTATCAGGACAGCGGTTCGGTCAACCTTGGTGCTCAGAACATTGTGGAAGGTAATCCCAAAGTAAACGGCACGCTGGCAAACACCATGACGGCAAATGCTGTGGATGCCACTTTCTTTGAGAACGGGAAGGCTCTGACGGTAGGCGATACCACCTATGTATTCGCTACGAATAAGGAGACTTTAGACGCTATTAAGGCCGCTGGCGATAAGTTCGTAGCGGTAGACCTCTCTGACCTTGTGGATGAGAATGGTGCACTGGACAATTCAAAGGCACAGGCACTGGGCTATGATACTGCCCTGAATGCGGCTGGCAGCCGTTTGACCGAGGCCGCTAAGGACAATGAGATGTTCACTGTAGGCTTTGATGCGAACAACAAGCTGACCTTCCAGGAGAGGGAAAGCTATAACGGCGACGGCAAGGACGGCAGAGCCGATCTGACCAGTCTGGACGGCATCAAGGCACAGCTCCAGACCGGCACCTTTGAAGAGGTAACGACCAAGGCCGCCAAGGGCGACGGCAAGGGCCTGATGCTCCAGATTGGCGATACCGCTGAGGACTTCAACCAGTTGAAGGTTTCCATTGGCGATATGCACTGTGCATCTCTCGGCATTGATGCCATCAGCATTGCCGACCAGACCAGTGCGGCAAAGGCAGTTGACGCTATCAAGGCAGCGATCAACAAGGTATCTGACGTACGTGGTACTTTGGGCGCTACCCAGAACCGTTTGGATCACACCATCAACAACCTGTCCGTCATGACCGAGAACATCCAGGACGCAGAGTCCACCATCCGCGACACCGACGTTGCAGAGGAAATGATGGCTTACACCAAGAACAACATCCTGATCCAGTCCGCGCAGGCAATGCTGGCGCAGGCAAACCAGGTACCGCAGGGCGTGCTCCAGCTGCTCCAGTAAGAGTACACCTTCGGTATACCAAGCGTTCCAAAATGCAGGATGGGGGCGGGCTTCTGCCCGCCCCTGTTTTTTTGGAGCGTATGATATGCGCCTCTCTTATTTTGTACTATAGGGGCGGATATTATACGCTCACATTCCCATATGAACAAGGAGAACCCGATTATGGAAGCATTCAACGGCATTCCGGTCAAATACGACCTGCGCCCGACCTACTTTGACGATTTCCAGTGCCTGGCGGGGGATTGCCGCCTGACCTGCTGTAAAGGCTGGCATATCACCTTTGACAAAAAGGACTTCATGTCCATGAAACGCCTGACCGGTTCGCCGGAATTTAATGACCGTATGAGCACTGCGCTTCGGCGGGTGCGCGGCGGCGCTTTCAGCGTAAATTTCTACGGCGAAATCCGGCTGAAAGAGGGCGGGCTGTGTCCGCTGCAATGTGACAACGGTCTGTGTATGCTTCAGCAGGAAAAGGGCCATACCGCCTTACCGGTGGTCTGCCGGATATTCCCCCGAATAGAGGCCGCACTTCCTTCCGGCTATTATGAAAGGGATTTAAGCCCAGCCTGCGAGGGGGTGCTGGCCATGCTGTGGGAGCTGCCGGACGGAATCGAGTATCGTTCCGACCCGCTGCCTGCGGGACAGGTTGAACGGGTGCCTATGGTGCCGCGCGGTTCACTGAAAGCGCATTTTCATGAAATCCGCTCCCAATGTATTGACTTTCTGCAAGACAGGCGGATATCGCTGCCGAAACGCATTTTGCTGATGGGGCTGGCGCTGAAATATCTGGTGGATGGGGAAACCGATATCTCCCGTTGGCTGGATCGTGCAAAGTTCCTGTCTGAACAGGCAGCCGCAGGAGGAATTGCCTTAGAGGAAGACAACGAACAGATGCTGCATAAATTTCTGGCCAACCATGCGCGTTTTCTTTCGCTGATCCCACCTGTGGACGATGCGTTTAAGAAAGTTCCCCAGGAGCTGCTGGAGACGCTGATTATCGGCGGGACTTCCGAAAACGGGACCGCCCGTGCCAGGGTTTCCAGCATTCCCTATCGGGAGGCCCGCGCCCGTTTTGAAGAGCGGTTTGGCAGCCGGGATTATTTCATGGAAAACCTGATGGTTTCCCTGTTCTTCCAGATGCATTTCCCGGCGTTGGATTCTCCGCAGGAGCTGTGGAAATGCTATGTCAATTTCTGCAATGTATACAGTATTTATCGCTTTTTGGCAGTCATGTCCTGCCGGGAGGGCGCTGCCGGGGATCGGGACGAGCTGTTCCGCCTGATGGTCTATGCCAGCAGAACCGTGATTCATAACGGGATGGTACAAACTGCGATTCAGGATGTGATGTTTGAAACGGACAGCGCAACGCTGGCCCATATGTCCATTTTGCTTTGCGGCTGATTGTTGTTTCCGGCCTTGCTGTGACTGTGATAAAAGGAGCGATACGATGAATAATACACCTTTGCTGTCAATCGGCATTATTTTCAAAAACGAAGCCCGCTGCCTGGAACGGTGCTTGAAATCCCTCCAGCCGCTGCGGGATGCACTGCCCTGCGAGCTGATTATGGCTGACACCGGGGCCACAGACGGAAGCCGGGGGATTGCGGCAAAATACGCGGATATCTTGTTTGATTTCCCCTGGATCAACGATTTTTCAGCCGCCCGCAATGCGGTAATGGACCGCAGTTCAGGGGAATGGTACATGACCATTGACTGTGACGAGTGGGTGGACCCCAATATACAGGGGTTTGTCCGGTTCCTGACGAATTATCGGGAGCTTGGATTTGATTTTGCCTCTGTCATTATCCGCAATTACTTCACGGAGGAGTTGGAGAATGGAGGGGCATACTCTGACTTTCTGGCGACCCGTTTGCTGTGTATGTCCACAGGACTCCGATATGAGGGGAACGTGCACGAGCATTGGTCCTTTGAAGGCAACTTCCGCACGATGCTGATTACTGACGCAGTTTTTCATCATGACGGATATCTGTTCCAGGATGAATCCAAAATGCAGGAAAAACAGAAGCGCAACATGGAATTGCTGCGCGAGCAGCTGAAAGAGCATCCAAATGATCTGGTCATTTTGACCCAGTGCATTGAATCCAGCGAAAAAACATGGGAACAGGCTGATTATCTCCGTCGTGCGCTGATCGGTGTGGAGGAAAAATGGTCCCAGTGGGAGCTGTTCGGCGCGCCTATTTACCGTTATGCTGTGCGCTATGCCATCCGGGAGAATATGCCGGTGTTGGATCAGTGGATTCGGGAGGCTGAGGAAAAATTCCCGGATTCCATCTTTACCAGGGTAGAAACCGCATATTTTGCTTTTGGCACCGCATGGAATAAGGATGATTATGAAGAATCCATCCGCTGGGGTGAGAAGTATCTTCAAGGCGTTGCTGACTATCACGCCGGAAATTTTAACCGTTCTGATATCCTGGCCAGCTCGCTGGATAAGATTGACGCACATAGCCGGTTAAGCGTAGCGACCGTCCTTGCCTCGGGCTATCTGCACGAAAAGCAGCCGGAAAAGTGCCTGCAGCTGATGGAGACTTTTGACGGGCGGGAGATGAACGCCAAGGAAACTGGCGACAGTGTGCGTAACCTATGCGATCTGCACAGGCATTTTGATGTAGATGTTACCCCGCTGCTGCTGCGGCTGTGGGAGGAAATCAACGAACCGATTCCCAATCAGGCGCGGGCAGACCAGCGGCGCAGCGGTTTTCTCCAAATCGGCGAAAGCATGTTTCAAGGGGAATTTATTTGCGCCGAAGCGACCGATGCAGACTTTATTCATCATGGTTATACAACATTTCTCCCGTTGAAAGGGAAATGCATCCTGGGGGATGCGGCCGCTCTTATGGAAACGAAAGAGCCCGCAGTGCTGGAAACGCTGCTCAGCAGCATAACGGAATGGGATCGGATTCCCGTTCAGGCGCTGTATTATGCCATTGGGCAGGGTATCCCGTTCCCGCCCGCAGGGAAAACGCTACGGATTGAACAAATGGATCTGATTGCCCGCCGGATGTCGCAGGACAAAGACGCGCTGCTGGCGCTGGTGCTGGATCACAGGATGTCGCCCATCGGACGGCAGGGCGCGATTTGGGCGCGGGGGTTGACGCTGGCGGCGATCTCCGCCTTTGACTGGAAGGGGAGCGGCCGGGGCCTGGAGCTTGCCCGCACCTGGGCGGCAGCAGAGCAGGCGTTTCTCCCGTTATGCTATGCGCCGGATGCTTTGCAGGAAGAAAACCTGAATGTTTTGCCACCGATGCACCGTTTTGGCTGGTATCTCATCCGGGCATTTGAAGCGTTGGATGAAGGGAATGCATCCGGTTATATCCGGCTTTTGCGGGAGGGCCTGAATGTCTGTGAGGATGTAAAGGACATGGTAGAATTCCTGACCGAGCACACGCCGGAATTGCAGCCGCCGGAACCGTCTGCGGAATTGGCGGCCCTTGCCGAACAGGTTCGGACGGTGTTGTCGCAGTTCGCGCCGGACGACCCGTCAGTAGCGGCCCTGAAACAGAGCGAAGCATATCAGAAAGTAGCCTATCTGATTGAAGGGATTGCAGTTGACTTTCATCACATGCCGCAGTGACAGCGCCGGTAACCGGTGCTGTACCCGTGAGTGCGGAGGCTGTTGTTTTGTTCGCCTGCGCGGCGGGCGGTCCTGCGCGGACAGCGCCAGAGGGACTCGTCCCTCTGGACACCCGTCCATCGCCTGCGGGCGGGACGAAAGGATGGGCAGATTGTTCCATGCGGGGATAATTCACAGCTTATGAAAAACCTTTGTGGTGGATGGATTTGCCTGCTGATTATCCTCAGTTATACAGCTAAAGATTAAACAGATAAGGAAGTTAAAGCCAATTTCTGCGAGATAATATACTATTATCCTGTATTTGTCAAGGCTATTTCCACAAATTTTTCGCTGCTGACAGTCAGGAATTTAACACAAGTTATTATAATGGGAGCGGAAGCTGCCTGTGAGAGCGGTCGAAAACCGTCGAATCAGCAGGATAATAGTATATTATCCTGTTCAGAAGTTCCTTTGTCCCACTGGAGGGCAGCAAATCCAGCCCCCGTCCCGCCCGCAGGCGATAGATGGGAGTCCAGAGGGACGAGTCCCTCTGGCGCCGTCCGCGTAGGACCGCTCGCCGCGTAGGCGGGCAAAACAGAGGTTTCAGCACTCGCGAGTATGATGTTGGGAGTAAAGTATGAAGATTTCTAAGACCGATGCAGATATCAATAAAAAATCTGCGGAGTTGGAAAAAATAATTGAAAAAGGCAGATTAGAAGAAGCCTTGGATTTTATCGAGAGCCTTTCGCAGGTGGAGCGGGGCAACTGGAGAATACAGAACCTTACAGGTATTGTGTGCGCCTGCTGCGGACAGTACAAAGAGGCGAAAACCTTCTTTAACGCAGCGCTTGAGCAGAAGCCGGAGGATGCCGTGATTCAGTATAATCTTGCGGATACCTGTGCGGCATTGGGCGAGCGGCGGCGTGCGGCAGATTTGCTGAAACATTGCCAGCAGAACGCAGATGCAGAAACTGCGGCGGATATTGCTGCTTTGCAGTCGCACCTGGACGGGCAGAAGGGCGGACGCGTGCTGATGGCGGCGTATTACTTTCCTCCGTTGTCAGGATCCGGTGTGTTCCGTTCGATTAAGTTCGCAAAATATCTGCCGCTTTTTGGCTGGGAGCCGACTGTGCTTTCAACCGACCAGCCACCGAAAGGGTGGGAGTTTGCAGATGAAAGCCAGCTTGCTGAAATTCCAGAGGATATGGAAGTCGTCCGTATCCCGGACCTTATCAGTACCGGGCGCAATACCTCGCTTTCCGGCGAACAGGTAAAGGCGCTGCTGGACTTTCTGCAAAATATCCTGCGGTTCAGCCCGGAGGCCGATAAACGTTATCAGCAGTTTACAAATACGCAGGAGGGCATCCTCTCACTGCTGACTTTCCCCTGTGCTGCGCTTTCGTGGGCCTATGAAACGGTGCAGTATATTGAAGAAAATATCGATATAGAGCAGTTTGACGTTATTTATACGACATCAGGGCCAAGCAGTGCACATTTGATAGGCTTTTACCTCCGCCGGAAATATGGCATCCCGTGGGTGGCAGATTTCCGCGACCCATGGACGTTTAACGCTTACGGGGAGCCCTATAATCCTGCTGACCCGGAGCAAAGATTGTTGTTTGAATTGGAGTCCATTTTGCTCCGTCAGGCGGACATGAATCTAACCGTTGTCGATCAATTCATCCCGATGTATCAAAAAGAATTTGGGCTTCCTGCCGAGAAGATTTTGAGTATCTCAAACGGCTATGACGAGGATGATTTCGCGGAATTGGAAGTGCCGCAAGGCCGGACAGACCGGTTTACGATCAATTATAGTGGTCTTCTGTATACCAAGCAGAGAAGCATTGTGCCAATACTTTCCGCTATCCGGCAGCTGGCCAACGAAGGGAAAATCGAATTATCAAAAATTCGATTCCGTCATGTAGGGGTCGACACAACCGGTGGCATTGAAGCGGCCGCAAAATTTGGATTGGCGCAGATTGTCGAAAATACTGGTTATTGCGCCCACAGCCAGGCACTCCAAGCGAATCTGAATGCCGACCTGCTTTTGCTGCTGGTAGGCGATGAGCCTAAATTTAAGCCGGTCCCAACAGGTAAATTTTTTGAATATCTGCGCAGCGGGCGGCCGATCCTTGCGTTAGCGCCAAAGGGTGGGTTTGTCGACTGCACCCTGCGCGAAACCAAGCACGGGAAGACGTTTTTGGGTACGCAGCTTTCCGGCATCAAGTCGATGATCCTCCGCGAATATAAAAGATGGGAGCGCGGTGAACGCACGCTACTGCTCCATTCCCCAGGGATCGACCGGTTTGAGCGCAGGGCGCTGACCGGACAGCTTGCACAGGTGCTGGAAGACGTCCGGCATACCACACAAAAACCGCTGGAAATTTCGAGCGAGATTTACGATGACGGATATTTGTCCGGCGGTGCAAACGGCAACTATCATAAACATTACATGCAAAGTTTTTATTACCCTGCATGGAGATTTGCATTTTCCCTGCTGGCAGATGTTGAACGTTCGGCAGCTGTTCTGGAAATCGGGTGCGGCGCAGGGCAGTTCGCAAATATGCTGTTTGATAACGGTTTTACCAATTATACAGGGTTTGATTATTCATCAGAAGGCGTTGCGCTGGCACGGAAAAATAATCCAGGCCATGAGGACAGGTTCGTTACAGCAGACGCATTCCAGACAGAGCTCATGGTGCAGAAGTACGACCTTATAATCTGTTTTGAGGTTTTGGAGCATGTACAGCAGGATTTGGAATTGCTGCAGCGTATCCAGCCGGGCACCCGGATGCTGGTTTCGGTTCCGAGCTTTGATGACCCGTATCATGTCCGGTATTTCTCCGATGAAAAAGAGGTACAGCAGCGCTATCAGCAGGTGATAAAGATTGCAGATATTCAAGTTTTCACGTTGTATGAGTCGAACCGCCTTTTTTATATCGTTGGGGAAAAACGGTAATCAAATCGTCAGGGGCTTTTTATGCAGTTTATTGATTTACAAGCGCAGTACCGCGCATTAAAAACAGAGATTGACAGCAACATCCGAGACGTTTTGGACACCGCGCAGTATATCGGCGGGCCGTTTATCCGCGAACTGGAAGAGCGCCTTGCAGCATTTGCAGGGCGGCGGTACTGCATCACCTGTGCAAACGGTACGGATGCATTACAGGCGGCATTCATGGCGCTTGGGATCGGAGCGGGGGATGCGGTATTCTGTTCGGATGTTACGTTTGTTGCATCCACAGAGCCTGCGTATATGCTGGGGGCAACGCCGGTTTTCTGCGACATTGAACCGGATACTTATAACCTTTCCGCAGCGAGCCTTGCGCGTCAGATTGAGGCGGTGCTCGCCGAGGGAAGGCTCACACCAAAGGCTGTTGTTGCCCCGGATATTTTCGGCAATCCATGTGATTATGATGCAATCCTGCCCGTTTGCGAAAAATACGGCCTTTCGTTGATTGAGGATGCTGCACAGAGTTTCGGCGCGTCTTACCGGGGGAAACGGTGTGGTTCTTTCGGTGTGATCTCGACGACATCCTTTTTTCCGGCGAAGCCGCTGGGATGCTATGGGGACGGCGGGGCAATTTTCGTAGATGATGATGCGCTGGACGGGCTTTTGCGTTCCCTTTGCGTGCATGGGAAAGGGCCGGGCGGCAAGTATGGCAATATACGGGTCGGGATGAATTCGCGGTTGGATGCAATCCAGGCCGCCGTCCTTTTGCCCAAGCTGCGGGCGTTGGAGGAATATGAGCTTCGGGTGCGGCAGACAGTGGCCGACCGTTACGGGGCCGCGTTTGCCGGACGGCTTGTAACGCCGTTTGTAGCGGAAAATTGTATTTCTGCGTATGCACAATATGTCCTTTTAGCAGAGGACAGCGCACAGCGGGCGCGGATTCTTGCGCACCTTTCAGAGAAACAAATCCCGCATATGATATATTATCCTGCGCCGCAGCACGCGCTTCCGGTGTTCCGGGATGTGCCGCAGTATCGTGAGGATTTCCGCAGCGCGGATGACTGCTGTGCCCGTTGCTTTTCGCTGCCGATGCATCCGTATCTGGAAGAAGAGACGCAGGAACAGATTATCCGTACGGTTTTGGAGGCGCTGTGATGAATGATAAATAAGGATTATTTTGCACATGAAACCGCCTGCATTGAGGATGATTGTACAATCGGTGAAGGTACAAAAATTTGGCATTTTTCGCACATCATGAAGGGTTCTGTTATCGGCCGTCAATGCAATATCGGGCAAAACGTAGTGGTTTCTCCCGGGGCAGTGCTTGGTGATGGCGTTAAAGTACAGAATAACGTTTCGGTTTACACCGGCGTAATCTGTGAGGACCGCGTATTTCTCGGCCCGTCCTGCGTATTTACGAATGTAATCAATCCCCGTGCGTTCCTGTCCCGCAGGGATGAATTCCGCAGGACGCTGGTCAGGCATGGCGCCAGTATTGGCGCGAATGTGACCATTGTCTGCGGATGTACGATTGGGAAATTTGCCATGATTGGGGCCGGGTCGGTAGTCACGAAGGACGTGCCGGATTATGCGCTGGTGTACGGTGTGCCGTCCCGCATTCATGGATATGTGTGCGAATGCGGGGAACAGATTGTTTTTTCCGGACAGGCAGCGGTATGCGGGGCCTGCGGGAAACGCTATCAAATGAAGGGAACGGAAGTCGAGGAAATGAGCTGCAATGGGCATGAAAGAAGAACTGATTCAGAAAATCAATGACAAGTCACTGCGGATGGGGGTCTGTGGGCTTGGCTATGTTGGGCTGCCGCTGGCGGTGGATAAGGCAAAGCATGGATTCCGCACCATCGGCTTTGATATTCAGCAGAAAAAGGTGGACATGGTCAACGCCGGAGAAAATTATATCGGCGACGTGGTGGATGCGGATCTGCGCGGGTTGGTGAAAGCGGGCATGCTCCGGGCGACCTCTGATTTCAGCTTTGTAAAGGATGTTGATTTCATTGCGGTTTGTGTCCCAACGCCGCTGGACAGTCATCAGCAGCCGGATATCAGCTATGTGCGTTCATCGGCGCAGGAGATTGCACGGCATTTGAAGCGGGGCAGCATTGTGGTATTGGAGTCAACCACGTATCCGGGTACGACTGAGGAACTGCTTCGCCCGATTTTGGAGGAAGGCTCCGGGCTAAAATGCGGGGAAGATTTTTATCTTGGATTTTCCCCGGAGCGGGTGGATCCCGGCAATTTGATTTATAAAACAAGTAATACCCCAAAGGTGGTGGGGGCCATTGGTTCGGATGCTGCCGAGGTGATTTCGGCGGTTTATTCGGCGGTGCTGGATGGGGAAGTGCATACTGTTTCATCCCCTGCCGTGGCCGAA
The DNA here is from genome assembly GCA_910589115.1 of uncultured Clostridia bacterium. Classification (GTDB taxonomy): domain Bacteria; phylum Bacillota; class Clostridia; order Oscillospirales; family Butyricicoccaceae; genus QXXE01. Next base: position 10,716 of record CAJUSB010000006.1, read on the forward strand.
ATGGAAAAAATATTGGAAAATACTTACCGTAATGTCAATATTGGACTAATCAATGAGCTGACGATCCTTTGCAATAAAATGGGGATCAACGTCTGGGAGGTCATTGACGCGGCGAAAACGAAACCTTATGGTTTTCAGCCTTTTTACCCGGGGCCGGGGCTGGGCGGGCACTGTATCCCGCTGGACCCCTATTATTTGAGCTGGAAAGCACGGGAATACGGCTTTCATACTTCCATGATTGAAAGTTCTATGATGATAAACGACCGTATGCCCGAATATACGGCAGAGCGGGCGGGACGGATTCTGAACCGGGAGAAAAAGGCGCTGAACGGGGCGCGGATCCTTCTGCTCGGGGTAGCATATAAACAGGATATTGACGACAGCCGGGAGAGTCCTGCGCTGCGGGTCATGGAGGAGCTTGTGCGCAGGGGCGCACAGGTGGACTATTACGACCCTTACATTTCCCGCTGTCTGTACCGGGGGGAATGGCGGCAGGGTCTGGAGGCACTGACAGCGAAAGCGCTTCGCGGCTATGATTTGGCGATTGTTACCACTGCCCACAGCTGTGTAGATTATAAAATGGTAGCAGAGGCCGGAATTCCGGTGTTTGACTGCAAGAATGTGATGAAGTCCATCGAAAGCCGAGCGAATATCGAGGTGCTTTGAATGAAAAAGGTTTGTACGGTCGTGGGAGCGCGTCCGCAGTTTATCAAGCTCGCGGTGGTCTCGCGGGAGCTGCGGGAATCGTTTCAGGAAACACTGATTCATACCGGACAGCATTACGACACGGATATGTCCGATATTTTTTTTGATGAGTTGGAGATACCGAAGCCGGATTACAATTTGGGAATCCACCCTACGGGGGGGGGTGCGCACGGAGCAATGACTGGGCGTATGCTGATGCAAATCGAGGAGGTTCTGATTCAGGAGCGGCCGGATCTGCTGCTGGTATTTGGTGATACCAATTCCACGCTGGCGGGTGCGCTGGCTGCGGTGAAGCTGCACATCCCGGTTTGTCACGTCGAAGCAGGAAACCGTCTGTATACGTTGGACAACCCGGAGGAAGTCAACCGGATTGTTACGGATCATGTTTCCTCAATTCATCTGGCTTGTACGGCATCCGGCGTAGATTTCCTGCGGCGGGAGGGCTTTTCGGACTCGGTTCATTTGGTGGGTGATCCGATGTACGATGCTTTTTGCCGGTACAGTGCGCGGCTGGACGGTTCGGAGCTTGCGGGCCTGACCGATTTGGAGGGGGCACGGGTTTCGCTTCCGGAACGGTTTTATTATATGACCTGCCACCGTCAGGAAAACACAGGGCGGGATGAAGAGCTGGCACAGATTTTCCAGGCGATGGAGCGGTTAGATGCACCTGTTATTTATCCGGTGCATCCGCGGAACCGTGAGCGTGCGCGCCGTCTGAGCCGGGACTGCAAAAATATGATCCTTACGAATCCGGTCGGTTATTGTACATCTATTTCGCTGGTATGCCGGGCGGAAAAAATCATTACGGATTCCGGCGGGCTTCAGCGCGAGGCTTTTTTTGCGCAGAAACCGTGTGTAACGGTTTTTGATTATGTTGCTTGGCCGGAAACGATGGAAAACGGCTGCAATCGGCTGGCAAAGCCGGAGCGTGACGATATCCTGAACAAATTGGGAGCAAAGGTCTGCTTTGACCCAGCATATAAGCCGTTTGGGGATGGCTGCTCGGCGGGGCGGATTGTAGAACAGATTCAAAGATTTTTGAAATAACAGGTGAATCCTATGGAATATGCTTTGATTGGCTGCGGACGCATTGCGGCCAACCACATGAAAGCGGCAATCGATAACCGGCTGCATATTGCTGCTGTTTGTGACGTAAAGCCGGCGGCAATGGAAGCGCTGCTGGGCCGTTATGGATTGGAGGGTGACCGTTCGATCCGGCGGTATACGGATTACCGGCAGCTGCTTTCGGAGACTGGCATTGAGCTTGCGGCGATTGCAACGGAGAGCGGCCTGCATGCATCGATTGCATTGGACTGTATCCATGCCGGTGTAAATGTTATAATTGAGAAGCCCATAGCGATGACAATAGCGGATGCGGAGGAAATCATACGGTGCAGCGAGCGGAAGAATGTCAGGGTATGTGCGTGCCATCAGAACCGATTCAATGCTGCGGTACAGGAGACACGGAAGGCATTGGAGGCTGGGCGATTTGGCAGGTTGTCGCATGGTTCTGTGCATGTGCGCTGGAACCGAAACCGGGAATATTATGCGCAGGCGCCTTGGCGGGGGACTTGGGCGCAGGACGGCGGCTGCCTGATGAACCAGTGCATTCATGGAATTGATTTACTGCGCTGGATGATGGGTGACGAGGTTGATGAAGTTTATGGTGTAACGCGGCGGCAGTTCCATGATTATTTGGAATGCGAGGATGTCGGCATGGCGGTTGTGCAGTTCCGGAACGGGGCGATTGGAACCATTGAGGGCACGACGAATACGTATCCACGGAATCTGGAAGAAACGCTGTATTTGTTTGGTGAGACAGGCACGGTTAAGCTAGGCGGAACCTCTACCAATCAGATTGATGTATGGCAATTTGCGGACGCGTGCGAAGCGGACGCGTCCGCCCAGAATTTACGGGAGGCTGTCGGCAATGTTTACGGGAATGGGCACATTGGCCTATATGCGGACATGATTGACGCGATCCGCTTTGGACGGAAGCCGTATGTAGACGCTGTGGCAGGGCGGAACGCGCTGGAGCTGGTACTGGCAGTTTACCAGTCCTCCATTTCGGGGAAACCGGTAAGGCTTTGCTGAGGTACGTGCCCTGCGGGGGAGTGCCCTACGCGGGCGGCGTGCCCTACGCGGGCGGCGTGCCCTGCGCGGGCGGCGTGCCCTGCGCGGGCGGCGTGCCCTGCGCGGGCGGCGTGCCCTGCGCGGGCGGCGGCAGGGCGCTGCCCTGCACCTGCAATTTTTTCGAGAAAAAATTGAGTAAAAGCTTTTTCTCCGCTGCGGCGGGGAATGGGTGCGGTTATGGCTGTATATGCGTGCTGCCCCGCCCGCCAAAAGGACGGCGGGCGGGGATCGGCGGCTGTAAATAGTTCCGTCAAAGCGGATGAAAAAATAGCTGCCATTGCTGGCAGCTATTCAATTAGTGGGGGGATTTTATTGTTTTAAGGGGCCGGTTTCTTGTTTTTCTGATGGATGATGATGGTATTGATGACGCAAAATAGTACAAAGAGGCCTGTAAAGTTTATCCAGATATCCCGATATGCAGTTTTTGCCAACGCTTCCCGGAGGCCGCTGAACCAGACATAAGCAAATGCAAGTAATTGGGAGGGCACATAAGCAATGACATATCGCAGGAATAAGGGCTTCACGGGTAAACCGGTGCACAGCTGAAATGCTGTAAACCCAATTAGAAGAATGATAGCTCTGTCTAATTCGTGCCAGTTGCCGCTAGGGTCTTCATAAATGCCATTTGCAAGATATAAGACGCTGCTTAGCAGCGTGATTACCGTATATACGATCGAATAAGCTGTGATAACACCGCTCCATTTTTTTATGTTCATATTGTCCCTGCTTTCCAGCGTTTAGAGCTGTTTGATTTTCTATGTTTTGATATTATATCACGGCCCTTGACCGAATTCAACTCCATATAGTAAAATCAATGAGAGGATTTGCCTGCATGATCGGGCAGGATCAGTATAGATATGGAGGTGTCTTTATGACAAATTTTAGGCAGAATAGCGGAGCTGCTTCATGCGTCGGCAAAGGAGAGAAATATTGTATTGAAGCTGCGTAAAAAATAATTCTGGCTGGGACTTATCCCGGCCTTATCCGTACTGTGCAGAAAGGCCAGCCTTTTGGGCTGGCCTTTCCTGTGCGGGAAATCAGATATAATAAAGTGATTCAGTCAGATACGCGTCATCACAGGTGATATTGATACCGAGCTTATTGCAAATCTTTTCATCGCTCGGGGTGATAAACGTAGCGGAATGCGCCTGGCAGCCTTCCAGTTGAGGAAGGGCATCCATTGCGGCTTGAGCGAGCGGGTTCGTGACAGCGCTGAGCGCAAGCACGGTCAAAATTTCCTCAATGCCGAGGGAATATTTTTTCATTTTAAGCGTTTTGGTTTTCAGCGCCAGCATTGGCACCAGCATACTGTTTGACAGCAGATGCATATGGTCAGGCAGGCTTGCCAGCGCTTTCGCTGCATTCAGGATGGCGGCGGCGGGGGCAGTCATCATGTCGCTGTTGCGCCCGGTGACAAAGGAGCCGTCCGGCAGTTCGACTGCGACAGCCGTCACGCCGTAGGTGGTGCCAAACCGCTGCTGCACGCGTTCCAGATGGGCGCGGGCTTGGCCAACGACTGCGCGGTCACTGGTTTTGAGGTTCTGACTCTCCATAATCATTTTCATGCGGTTGAGTGCATCCTCATCGGCGACGCCTTTTTTATAGTCGCCCACGGTTTTCAGATAGCGCCGGATGATTTCCTGACGGCAGGCTTCCTGAACCACTTCATCGTCAATGATGGCGGTGCCAATTTGATTTACGCCCATATCTGTCGGGGATTTATAGATGGATTCCCCGGTGATCCGTTCGATCATGCGGCGGACAACCGGGAACATCTCCATATCGCGGTTATAGTTGACGGTTGTCTGTCCGTAGGCTTCCAAATGGAAGGAATCAATCTGGTTAGAGTCTTTAAGGTCTGCCGTGGCAGCTTCATAGGCCACGTTGAGCGGGTGTTTGATGGGCAGGTTCCAGACGGGGAAGGTTTCAAATTTGGCGTATCCAGCCCGGCGGCCAAGCCGTTTTTCATGATAAAGCTGATTCAGGCAGGTGGCGAGCTTACCGGAGCCCGGCCCGGGAGCGGTGACGACAACGATTGGCTTTTCCGTTTCCACATATGGATTCTTGCCATAGCCTTCTTCACTGACAATGGAATCCACATCATGCGGATATCCGGTAATCGGCGCGTGTGTCCATGTCCGAATGCCGCGTGTGTTCAGCTTGGCAGCAAAGGTCTGGGCAGCGGGCTGCCCCTCAAAGCGGGTGATAACAACCGAGTTTACATCCAGCCCGCTTGCACGCAGGTCATCAATGAGGCGGAAGACCTCGGAGGCATAGGTGTTCCCGAAGTCGCCGCGTTTTTTGCTGCGCTCAATGTCACCGGCGTATACACAGATAATGATTTCGGCCTTGTCACGCAGTGCGCAGAGCAGTTCGAGCTTGGCATTTTCGCGGTAGCCGGGCAGGCAGCGTTTGGCGTGCATATCCTGCATCAGCTTGCCGCCGAATTCCAGATAGAGCTTGTCCCAACCCTGGACACGCTCCAAAATATAGTGCGACTGACGTTCAATATACGTCTGGTGGTCAAATCCCAGTTTTTTCATAAACAATCCCATCCTGCTTTCAGAATTCTTTCCTTTTTTTATTATAGCCTTTTTCTGGCAGACTTTCAAGCCGCTTTTTTGCCGAAAAGAGGGGGAGAATCCATATGGGATTTTGGATTGCATCAGTCTTGCCCGGGGGATGACGGCTGCGTTTGTTCCAGTCCGGCGAAAAAGCCAGCCGAGGCAGCTCCAATCATACATACAAGGATACCTGTGGGGATAAGCACCCAATACACATAGTCTGAAAGCCGGTCAAATAATACGCCGTAAAGGAGCTGTCCAAGCGGTTGAGCACACATTGAGAGCGTGAAAACATACGCCATAACCTTCCCCATCAGGTGCGCCGGGGTCCGGGACTGAATCGCGGAGAGGGCGCAGGCGGAGAATGCGCTGCATCCGGCCTGACAGACAAAAAACATGGCCAACATCACGAAATACCGGCTGTATGCACTGATTGGCAGCAGGAATACGATACCTGCGGGAATGAGACATATTCCGAAAATGGAGAGGATTGCGGAAAGATGTTTCATTCGCAGTTTCCGGGCGGAGAGGCCGACGTACAGACTGCCTGAGATTGCAGCCGCTCCGAATATGCTTTCTGCTGCCCCGTAGTAAGCGGCCGGGAGGGCAAGGACGGTGCGCACCAAATAGGGGAATCCAACTACAGCAACGCCGGCCACAAACAGGCTGACGAGTGCGGCCAGCAGGAGCAGTTTCAGGATGCCCGGCTGCTCCCTGCATAGGAAATGTATGCTGGCCGAAAAGTCTTTTTTAATAAGCGTGCGGAAACGTATATGTTCGGTAGGTTTGCAGTTATCCAGCCGGATAAAGCACTCAAAAAAGGCAGTAACGAAAAAGCAGGCCGCTGCCGCAGAGAGGACGGGCCGGAGACCGAACGCTGTATAAAACAGGCTGCCGAGGAACGGCGTTACCAGTGAAGCGATGGCCGCGACTTGATTGACTGCCGCATTACCTTTCAGGAGTGCATCGCCGGAAAGCATTTGTGGAATGCAGGCCTGTACGGTAGGGGATTCAAAGGCGGCGAGAACGGACAGGATGATCAGCAGCGCCGTGACGATAGGAATATCCTTTCCGAGCGGGAGAAGCAGGACGGTAAAAAGCACCGCCAGGCCAGAGAGCAAATCTAACGCCGCCATAATATTCCGGCGGTTGGCGCGGTCGGCCAAAATTCCGCCGAAGGGTGATAACAGGATCGTAGGCAGCATAGCTGCGGCCAGAATCCCTGCAAAGACAGAAGCCGAACCGGTTTGCTCCAATACATACATGGAGAGGGCGAATTTGAGCGTAAAATTCCCGAGCAGGGAAGTTGCCTGACCTGAAATTAAAAGAATGAAGTTTCGATTCAATGGCCTGCATGTTTTCATTTGAGACACCTCTTGATAAAAATTCACATGTATGAAAGTTTTCTTGAAAACACTTTCATACCTTCCAAAGGTATGAAAAATAATAAAGTTTCATACCAACCAGACGAATGTATATAAGCGCATAAACCCACCCGGCCCGCTGTCCTTATGGCGGGCCGGGCAGTACGCAAAATAAATAATGACCGCACCCATTCCCCGCCGCAGCGGAATAAAGCTTTTACTCAATTTTTTCTCGAAAAAATTGCGGGAGTCCAGAGGGCAGAGCCCTCTGGTGCCGTCCGCACAGGACGCCGCCCCGGCGGGGGCTTACAGCTGCGCAAGGAGGTCGTCGCCAAGCGCCAGGATTGCATCGTCTATCAGCGGGACGCCCATTTGGGATAGCATGTCCCCGATAAAACGGAATTTGCGTTTCAGTTCCGCAGGAGTCGCCGGGAATACAGAAGGCAGCAGCCAGAGACTGCTGAGCAGCGGGAGCAGCTCGGCAAGCTCGCGGGCGTATTCCGTGTGGAGAGAGCCGTCCCGGTTGCCTTCCTCAATCAGTTCCTGGAAATATGGCGTTAGTATACGCCGGTTGGATTCGATCAGCTCCACAAGAATGCGCGGGTTCTGCATGATGGGAATCGCCTGGATCGTCATGCGGGTGCGCGCTGCGTCCGCATTGTAGCTGCGCACGACTTCCCGCAGCTTTTCAAGGCCGTTCAGATCCGTGCGCCCCCGCACCGCGTCAAAAGGATTGTTGCTGAAAAACATCCGCTCCCCTACCGCATTCATAATCTCTTCCTTCGATTTGAAATGATGGTATACTGCACCCTTTGTCAAGCCGCCCAGACTGTCTACAATATCCTGAATCGTGGTATTGTCATATCCCTTTTCCAGAAAAAGCCGCTGTGATACATCCAGTATCTTTTCTATCGTTACCTCCGGGTATTTGTTGCGTGCCATTCGTCCGCTGCCCTCCCTCTTAACATTCGCTTGGTATGTATTGATTATAGCAGGCCGATGCCCGGTTGTCAAGATACATTCGCCCGGTACTTTTCGCGCCGCACCGTGCCGGATAGCCCGCCCGTTTGATGTTTCGCACCGCCGAGTGCGGAAAATTCCGTTTTCTGTGCAGTACCCCCTTTACAGAATGCCGTTTTGCGGATATACTAAATAGAGGTAAAACTTAGGAACTGTTCGGGAATAACCAGCGCCATTGCTTTTTCTTATACTTGTAGTTGCTTATGCTGCCTGCGGATGAAAGGATTCACGGCGCACTTGTATTGATTACTTCACAGTTCCTTAGATCGGAGCGGAAAGAAATGCTTGAGTTTGAAGAATACAAAGTAAAGCTGAATAATTTGAAGCCCGACCTGGATGAGCTTGGGCATTCGCTTGACCTGGACCAGGCCGCGCGCGAGGTAGAAGAGCTGGAAATGAAAGCATCCCAGCCCGGTTTTTGGGATGATCCGGACGCATCGCAGAAAGTCGTATCCCGCATGGGTGCGCTGAAAGGGAAGATCGAAGCCTTCCGCACACTGGAAACCCAGTGGGACGACCTAACGACGCTGTGTGAGATGGCGATTGAAGAGAACGATGAATCCATGCTGGAAGAGCTAGAAACCGGGTACAAGAGTTTAGAGGAGGGCGTTGCCGCACAGAAGCTGCAAACCCTGCTCACCGGCGAATACGACCGCAATAATGTGCTGATGAGTTTTCACGCAGGCGCAGGCGGTACAGAGGCGCAGGACTGGTGCGAAATGCTTTACCGCATGTACACCCGCTGGGCGGAGCGCCACGGCTTCACCTATAAGATTATGGACTATCAGGACGGCGACGAAGCCGGGCTGAAATCGGCAGATATCATTATTGAAGGGGAGAACGCCTACGGCTATCTGAAAGGGGAATCGGGCGTGCACCGCCTGGTGCGGATTTCGCCTTTTGACGCTTCCGGGCGGCGGCATACGTCCTTTTCGGCGGTAGAGGTCATCCCGGACATTCCAGACGATGCAGACGTGGAAATTAAACCCGATGATTATGAAATGCAGGTGTTCCGTTCCTCCGGCGCGGGCGGACAGCACATCAACAAGACCTCATCCGCAGTGCGCCTGATTCATAAGGCGACCGGTATTGTTGTTTCCTGTCAGACCGAGCGCAGCCAGTTCCAGAATAAGGATAACTGCCTGCGGATGCTGCGTGCAAAGCTGGTGGAAATCAAAGAGCGTGAGCATTTGGATAAGATTTCAGACATCAAGGGCGACCAGAAGAAAATCGAATGGGGCAGCCAGATCCGTTCCTATGTTTTCATGCCCTACACGCTTGCGAAGGACACCCGCACCGCATATGAAAATACGAACATTAACGCCGTAATGGACGGTGATTTAGACGGTTTCATCAATGCTTACCTCACCGCTGCGGCAACGGGCAACTGGGCAACAAAAACGTAAAAATTTATATTTTTGATTGCGTGGGGCTGTATACGGCGTGTGTGCAGCCCTTTTTCATACGCCGCAGGCACCGCCGTTCCCGCGCGGCGGGGATAGGCCTTTGTCGAAAGGATTTCAAAAAAATACTTGGCACTGTCCGCCGGATGTGTTATAATATACATGAATCTCAAAAAGGAAGGCAAATAGATATGTTGGTTTCTCCGATTCAAATGATGGATCTTGCACAGCTGTCGTCCGGGCGCAGCGTTTCTGCGGCGGGCAGCTTCCGCGAGACGATGCATCAGGCCGCGCTTTCCGACCTGGAATCCATGTTTACATATGCTTCGCGGGAGACGGGGGTTCCCACGGAGCTTCTGAAAGCCGTTGCAAAAGCAGAATCCAATTTTAATTCGTCCAGCGTTTCCAGTGCCGGAGCGTCAGGCATTATGCAGCTGATGCCGGAGACTGCGCGTTCGGTAGGTGTAACGGACGTTACCGATCCGGCACAGAATATTTTAGGCGGTGCACGGTATCTTCGTCAGATGCTTGACCGTTATGACGGCAATACGACCCTTGCACTGGCGGCCTATAATGCAGGCCCCGGCGCGGTTGACCGTTACGGCGGGGTGCCGCCCTATGCGGAGACGCAAAACTATGTACGGAAGATCAACGGGCTGTTGGGCGGTGGTATGCCGGAAAAGGTTGTACTGTGTGCATCCAGCGGCATCCGGGCCGCAGGCGCGGCGGCAGCTTCCGGGGATATGAAGGATGCGCTGGGGGAAATCCTGAATGCACTTGGCGGGCAGGTACTTTCGGGCGGCAGCCGTGAGCTTTTCTGTGAAGGGCTGAAAACCGCTGTCCAGAACCAGCTGTTTGAAACCATCACCCGCGAGGATGAGAAAGAAGCCCGCACATTTTGACGGCGGAAAGGTGTTCCCGATTCAGCGGACCGGAACAGGGCCAGCCTTTGTTAAAAGGCTGGCTTTTTTGCGCGCTTCCCGTCCTGCTGTATGGGGAGGGAAACAGCTGATATAGTATTATTTTGATAGAAATGGAAGCCTGTTATGCGATAGGGAATTGTGAGGTTTCTATTGCCAGCGTCCATTTTTTATGATAGACTATTCTAAGAATCTTAAATTATTTTTAGGGGTGTATTATGAGAGAACGAGAATCCTTTGGCAGCCGCATAGGCTTTATCCTGATATCTGCGGGCTGTGCAATCGGCCTCGGCAATGTCTGGCGGTTCCCGTACATCGTCGGCAAGAATGGCGGTGCTGCGTTTATCCTGATTTATCTGGCGTTCCTGCTGCTGCTTGGCATACCGGTGCTGACAATGGAGTTTTCCATAGGCCGTGCCAGCCGGACTTCGATTGCGCTGTCATACCAGCGGCTTGCGCCTGCGGGGACGCGGTGGCACGTGCTCCGTTGGATTGGGATACTGGGGTGTTATTTGCTGATGATGTTTTACGCGCCGGTTTCCGGGTGGATGTTTTCCTATCTGGTCAAGAGTGCGGTAGGCGATTTCAGCGGATTGTCGCCGGAGGCCGTAGCGGGTGAGTTCGGCGCGATGCTCAGCGACCCGTATGGCATGACGTTAGCCCTGGCAGTGGTTGTATTGCTTGGCTTTTTTGTCTGTTCGCTGGGGCTGCAAAAGGGCGTAGAGAAGATCACCAAGGTCATGATGGGGCTGCTGATCGTCCTGATTGGTGCGCTTGCGGTGCGTTCGGTGACGCTGCCCGGGGCCGGTGCGGGCCTGCGTTATTATCTGGTGCCCGATATCAATGCGATTCGGGAAAACGGGCTTTTTAATGTCCTTTATGAGGCGTTGAATCAGGCATTTTTTACGCTGTCCATGGGCATTGGTGCAATGTCGATTTTTGGCAGTTATATCGGCCGTGAGCGGCGGCTGCTCGGCGAGGCTTTGAATGTCGGCGTATTGGATACGTTTGTTGCGTTCTGTTCGGGGCTTGTGATTATCCCGGCGTGCTTTGCTTTTGGCATTTCGGCGGATTCGGGCCCGAACCTGATTTTTATTACCCTGCCGAATGTATTCAATCATATGATGGGCGGGCGCTTCTGGGGCACATTGTTTTTCCTTTTCATGTGCTTTGCGGCGATGAGTACGATTATTGCTGTATTTGAAAATATTATTTCCATGACGCAGGATTTGTTCGGCTGGGAGCGTAAAAAGGCTTGTGTTGTGAACCTTGTCCTGATTTTTGTGCTTAGCCTGCCCTGTGTGTTTGGGTTCAACCTGTGGTCGGCATTCCAGCCGTTGGGGTCGGGGTCCACGGTGCAGGATTTGGAAGATTTCATTGTTTCGGGCAACCTGCTGCCGATTGGATCACTGACCTATGTACTTTTCTGCACCCGTAAAAACGGTTGGGGCTGGAAGAAATTCCTTGCGGAAGCAAACGCGGGGGAAGGGCTTGAATATCCGGACAAGCTGAAAGGTTACATGAGTTATGTTGTACCTGTCGTGATTGTTGTGATTCTCGCGGTTGGATACGTAGGATACTGGCAAAAGCTGTGGAGCTAAGAAAGCGAAACCGCAGAAAAAAGAATAGCAATCAAAAAACAAAAGCAGCGGGGCCGCCCAAGAGGGCGGCCCCGCTGCTTTATCCGCAAACGAGCGAGAACGAATAAGAGCGAACAGGAGCGAACCGGAACGAACAAATCCGGCATCGCAGGCAAGCAGCGAAGCTGCAAACGCGCTTAAAGCGTGCGCACAGAAAGGATACCGTCACCATCCAGCGAGGGAAGGACCTGATCGACATCCGCGAGGAACGCGCAATAATTTCCGCGCGAGCCTTCGCTTTTTGCGGAGACGGAAACGCCCTGTTTTTGCAGCAATGCGGCGATATCGGTTCCAGCCTTAGCGAGGACGAGCACACGGGGGGAACCGCCGCGCTGACCGAGGGAGACGGCGGGGAAATTCACGGAATTAACGATATTCCCGTTTTCGAGGAAGTCAGAAACCTCATCACAAGCCATAATTGCGCAATTATCCTCACTTTCGGGGGTAGAAGCGCCGAGGTGGGGGAGTACGACTGCATTCGGCTGAGCGAGGATTTCGTCCGAAGCGAAATCGCAGACATAGGCAGCGGCTTTGCCGGAGGCGAGCGCATCAGCCATTGCGGGGGTATCGACCAATTCACCGCGGGCGAAGTTGACGATACGCACGCCGTCTTTCATTTTGGCGAGGGAATCGGCGCAGATCAGGCTGCGGGTGGAGTCGAGCAGCGGGACGTGCACGGTAATGTAATCCGCCTGTGCAAACACATCGTCTAACGTAGTGACGGTAACGTTCGGGCTGAGGGCGGCGCGGGAAGCGTCGGAGAGGTAGGGGTCATAGCCGAGCACATTCATGCCGAGGGCTTCTGCGGCGTTGGCGACTTTCCAGCCGATTGCGCCCAGTCCGATAACGCCTAAAGTTTTCCCCATGAGTTCGGGGCCTGCATAGGCGGCCTTGCCTTTTTCGGCGGCGGGGCCGATATCGGGGGAGCCTGCGAGGGACTGCACCCACTGTGCGCCCTGCACGACCTTGCGGGAGGCGAGCAGCAGGCCGCAGATCACGAGTTCTTTGACGGCGTTGGAGTTTGCGCCGGGGGTATTGAATACGACGATACCCTCTTCAGCGCAGCGGTCGAGGGGGATATTGTTCACGCCTGCACCGGCGCGGGCGATGCAGCGGCAGGCTTTCGGGAAAGCGGTGTCGTGCAGCTTTGCGGAGCGGACGAGGATGGCGTCGTAATTATCGAGGTCTTCGCCGCAGGCATATTTTGCGGGATCGAGACGGCTGGTGCCGACGGCAGAAATTTTATTGAACAGCTTGATTTGATACATAGAGGGACTCCTTATTTTATGAGTGGGGGGAGCAAACGAGGATGAGGATTAAGAATTCTCCGCCTCAAAATTTTTCATGAAGTCGACCAGTGCCTGCACACCGGCCTCGGGCATTGCGTTGTAGATCGAGGCGCGCATACCGCCAACGGAGCGGTGTCCTTTGAGGTTTTCAAAACCGGCTGCAGCGGCTTCTTTGATGAATTTTGCATCGATATCAGCGTCACCGGTGATGAACGGCACATTCATCAGGGAGCGGGAACTCTTCTCAACGGTTCCATGGAAGAGCTTGGAGGAATCGAGGTAATTATAGAGGATTGCCGCTTTTTTCTCATTGATTTTCTTCATTCCCTCAAGGCCGCCCTGGGCCTTGATCCATTTGAAGACCTTGCCGCACATATAGATACCGTAGCAGGGCGGGGTATTATACATTGAGCCGTTGTCAGCGTGTGTTTTGTAGCGGAGCATGGTAGGCACGGACTCGGGGAGGGAATCGGGGATGAGGTCTTCGCGGATAATCATGACGACGACGCCAGCGGGGCCGATATTTTTTTGTGCGCCGCCGTAGATCACGCCGTAGCTGCTGACGTCCATCGGTTCAGAGAGGAAGCAGGAGGAAACGTCCGCGACGAGCGGCTTACCCTTGGTATTGGGGAGCGTATGGAACTTTGTGCCATATATGGTATTATTCTCGCAGATATAGACATAATCGGCGTTATCGGAGACGGGCAGATCGGCGCAGTCGGGGATATAGGAGAAGGTTTTATCTTCAGAGGAAGCGATTGCGTTAGCGGCGCCGAATTTTTTTGCTTCAGACCAGGCGCGTTTCGCCCAGTGGCCGGTAATGATGTAGTCTGCGGTATGATTTTTCATGAGGTTGAGGGGGAGCATCGCGAACTGGAGGTGCGCACCGCCCTGAAGGAAGAGGACTTTGTAGCCTTGGGGCACAGCCAGCAGGTCGCGGAGGTCTTGTTCGGCCTCGGCGAGGATATTTTCGAACATTTTGGAGCGGTGGCTCATTTCCATTACGGACATACCGCAGCCTCTGTAGTCGAGCATTTCCCCGGCGGCTTCTTGCAGGACCTCTTCGGGCAGCACGGCGGGACCGGCTGAAAAGTTGTAGATGCGTTTCATCTGGTGGAATCCTCCTTAAATTTTTTCAGAAAATGACAAAACAGGCACAGCGAATAGAAGCCGACCTGTCCGAATCCCTGTACAAACGAAATGGAACGGTGAGGGCCGTTCGAGCGCTGCGGCAAACGGGGCCGCCTGTATTATTTTACTGAATAAAAGCGCTAAAGTCAAGCAAATCAGGCGAGAATAGTATACAAAACGCAGGGAGACCGGGCCGTCTCCTCTGTGAAAAATGGCAGGTGCGGTGCTGCTCGTTAGGCTGGGGCGCCGCCCCAGGCCCCGCGCCTGCGCGGCGTGCGCCAGAGGGACAAGTCCCTCTGGACTCCCTTCCACGCCTGCGGGCGGGGACGGAGGACGTGAGACGAAAGACGAGGGACGAGGGACGAAAACAGCCCGTGGCAGATGCCACGGGCTGTAAGTTAGGGATTTATGCTGTTTTAGGGTTACTGCGCAATCTTGGTGCCGAAGTTCATCAGGATCTGAGCAACTTCTGCACGGGTTGCGGTACCGGTCGGGTCGAGGCGGGTGCCTGCAACGCCGGTCTTGCCGGAAAGCAGGCCGGTGCCGACTGCCCAGCGCATTGCGGATACTGCCCAATCAGAGGTTGCGACATGATCCGGGAAGGTGCTCAACTCTGCGGAAGCAGAAACGTTGTAGCCCTTTGTGCTGGAGTAGCGGAACAGGATTGCTGCCAGCTGTTCGCGGGTGATGGGGTCATTCGGGCCGAAGCTGCCGTTGGAATAGCCGCTCATGAAGCCCTGTGCGGATGCCCATGCAGCCGCATTTGCGAACCAGTCAGAGCTGGAAACATCGGGGAAAGCTGCCGTGCCTGTGGACGGGGTCTTCTCGATGTTGTAGAGGATCTGCGCCATCATGCCGCGCGTCAGACGGTCGTTCGGGGAGAAATAGCCGTTGTTGCCGGCCATCATGCCCTGCTCGCTGACGTAGAGGACAGCGTTGTGATACCACTCGGTGGTCGGTACGTCGTAGTACGACGGGGTGCGCCAGCCCTGATTTGCCGTGTCAGGATTGTTCGGCGTGGGGGTCTGGTTCTGGTTGTTAATCGGCTTGTACTTCGAGGATGCGCCGCCGCCACCGCCGCCGCGGTCATCGTCGTCGTCATCATCGTCATCATCCGGCTCGGGGTCAGGCTTCGTGGTCGGAGGTGTAGTCGGTCTGTTCGTCGGACGCTCAATGGTGCTTCCGCCAACGGATACGCCATTACCGAGGCCGGTGACATACTCTTTGTCGTCATCGCTGAGAGTGCCGCCGGGGCCTAATTCGACAAGTTTATCAACACCATCTTCGGTCTCGACCTGAACGATATCACCTTCCTCACCGAAGGAATCATTTACCGTTGCAGCGAAAGCAGTGCCTACCATGCTGTAGCAAAGGATAGCGCTCATCAGCAAGGACATAATTCTTTTATTCATAGCATTATTATCTCCTTGCAATTATGAATTTGCTGGGGTCTCAACTGCTGGCGCATCACGCACAATCCGCTTCAAATCTGTAATTTTTACAGCAGTTGGATCTGTAACAGTGATGCCATCTTTAAGAGTAAATACATCAATCAAAGTACCACCCTGTGCCTGGAACTTTAATACGCCATTTGCATCGGATGTAATAACAGAAATTGCGCTAGCCTGAATAGTGTTGCTTTTTTTGTTGACAATTTGGATAACATGGATTGTATTTGCTTCAACGCCAGTTACAGTGACAATACCTTTAGCAACATTATCAGCGGTCTCAAATGAAAACTCAACGTTTGTCTCGGGCGCAGGATCTGCATTGCCGTCCTTGATGCTCGGGTCACTCTCAACGTCAGAAAGCGGAGCAACGCCATAGCCAGACAGATGCGGAATCTTGAATGAGCCATCGGTTTCAGCTCTGAAGTATTCAACCGGCTTACCAGTCGCATCAAAGTAAACAAGTACCGGGTTGGTAATACCCTGAGTCGGAACCTTTACAGTAAGACGAGCATTGCCTTCCAATGCCTTGATTTCAACCGGTGTATTTGTCGTGGCGTTCTTGAAGCTAATGTCGTATACGGTTACAGCCTTGTTGTTTACCTTCAAGTTAGTAAGCTTTTCGACTGTGAGCTTGACAGCAGTCTTAATCTTATCAGCAAAGGTAGCCTTGGGAAGAGAAATGTTAACTTCCTGTGTCTTGATAGTGATATCAACACCGTCAGCTACGGTACCCAACTTGTTTACAACATCAGAAGCAATTTCGACCGGCTTATCGGTGGAAGAAGCATCAAGCACGAATTCCTTGCTCTCAGCTGCTGCTGCCAGTTCATCGTCAGTGACCGCCGTATCGAACTTTGCAGTATCGCCAGTCGTGTCCGGAGTCTTGACAGGAGCCTCGGTTTCATCATCTGCTGTAATTGGTGTTTTACCCCACTTGGTGATTTTGCCGCCCTCAAGATAAGCAACAGCAATATGGGTCTCGTTGGTCACAGCGATATTGTTAGACCAAGCAGTGTAACCGGTGAGTGTGTCCTCAGCAGTAGCAGGCTTGGTGAGGTCAGCATCAGCGCCGAGCTTATACTTGGCGTTAGTGGAAGAAAATGTGATACCAGCAGAAGACAGAGTAACTTTGCCATCAGCCTTTACAGCAGTGAAGGTCAGATCAGCAATGGAACCCGGTGCGGTCTGCGCCTCTGTAGCCTTGAAAGCAACTGTAGCATCAGCTGTTACATTGGAGATTGTGCAAGTCCAAGTAAGGGTATCTGTGCCAGTGCTTGTTGGGGTAGATACAGTAGCTGCACCAGTAGGAGTAACAGTTGCAGTTACAACATAGTCTTTAGCAGTTGTCAGTGTAACAGTTCCTGTTGTCGTGTCAGCATCAAAAGTAAGAGACTGTTTGTTCTCTACAGCTGCCGGAGCGGTAATAACGAGGTTAGCATCTTCTACGGAAGTAGCGTCCTTTGTCAGCGTGACAACAAACGACTCATCGCCATCATCGCCGCCTTGTGCCGCTTCGGTGGTAAAGGTCAGCTCTGCGCTTTCTGGGAAAGTAGCAGCCTTGAGCGTGATAGTAACAGTATACTTGTTGGTGCTATCAGGCGTGCCGACATTTACAGTAAAGTCGGTGCTTGTAGGAGCAACCAGTGTGCGGCCAGCGGCAACAGTAATTTCTACGGTCGCTGTACCATTTTCCATGGTAGCCTTTGGCGGCAGAGTGCTGATATTAGACTCTTCACCAGTACCCTTATTAAGAGTAATTTCGCCGCTCTTGTCCTCATCCTTTGCAGCAACGGTGAAAGTAACAGTCACGTCTGCGCTAACAGCGCTGATGGTATAGACGCAAGAGGTGGTACCATCTGTGGTATTATCTGTCGGGGTTCCTGCTGCTACAGTGGCTTTCCCGGTTTCGTCAACTGCGGAAGTGATAACGTTGCCAGTGGTATAGGTTACTTTGACCTTGCCAGTGGCGTCAGATTCTACGGTAAGTGCATTGTTAACAAGTGCAGTGCCGTCTTCCTGTGCTACTGCAAACTTAGCATCGGTTGTGCCTGTTGCGGTATCAGTAGCTATAGTGACGGTGTAGTTTGCTTTCAGTACAACAGGTACAGTGCTGACACCTACAACAACGGCTGTCGCATCACTGGAAGCCTTGTCGAGTGCAACAACGTAGAGATTGCCGCCTTCATTTGCAGGGATTACGCTATCAGTCGGAAGAGCTTTCCAATCGTTGGTGCCCTTAAAGGCTGTAAAAGCCGTATTTGCATCGGGAACAGTGGGAGCAGTAGCGAGGAAGGCATACAGGATGTTGGTAGTTACCGCGTCATTACCGTTCTTCACAGTAATTTTCCGAGCTTCAGCACCTGTGCCCGCCGTAGCAGTAAGTGTAGCGGCCTTGGAAGTAGCAGCATCTTCGATTTGGGCTTTGCCCCACTTGGTGATTTTGCCCTCTTTTACAGCAACTACAGATACGTAGGTGTGGTCAGTCGTAGGATCAAAAGGATCGGTGTATTCCTCATAACCAGCAGCGGGAGCGTCACCAACATTGGGTGCAGTCGGATCATCAGTGCTGGTAAGGTATTGGGTGGTTTCGCCAGTATCAGCACCAGTGACAGTCAAAGTAACTTTGCCGTCAGCGCCCTTTTCAGCTTTTACAGTAAGGCCAGATGCGGCAACAGGTGTGTTCGATCCACTGGTTTTAATTTCAACGCAAGCCCATGCGTCAATTTTGCCCGAAGATCCCTCTTCAGTTGAAACAGTATAGACAATAACGTGGGTCTTATCTGAATCAACGGTAACATTATCACCCACGGTGCCGTTAGTGACCGCCGTAGGAGTGAGCTGGGGATCGGTTCCGTTCAAAAGCGTTAACAAAGCATCTTTGTCAGCAACGGTGGCAGTGTGAAGTGCATAGCTATATGCCTGAACTTCATTCTCATCCTCTGCCGTTTTTTTAACTGATAAGGTGAGTTTAGAATCCGTGTCAGCTGTAGCGGTCACAACCAGAGTGGCTGGAGATTCAACAGCTTCAAAGCTGTCAGCGGCGAACGCAGTCATAGGCAGCATGGTCAGCAGCATTACCAATGACAGCAGACTCGCCAAAAAACGTTTCTTCATTTAAGTATAAACCTCCTTAAATTTTCAACTTTACGTTCAGAGACCTGTACCATGCCGCTTTGCAAAGGCACATTTTCACATAAACAAGTTAAAAAGTCAGGTAGGAAAAGTATTTGCTATTTGGATAGAAAAAATTTCCCTTAATCTTGCTTTCCAGAGGAAATCAAGTAGAAAAAACCCGCCCCAAACCTCCTTTCTTGCGGCCAGGGAAAGCGGCGCTTATTCACATACGACCTACCGGGGGGGGGGTGAGGCCGTAGGTACATAAAATCTCTGTAACAATATTCTACCACCTCCGGCCTGAAAAAGCAATGCCTATTTTGAGAAACAATGTCAAAAATATCGTTTTTTTACTGTCGGTTTATATAAAGGTGCCCCGGCGCAGCCAGATAGAGGCCGAGCCGGGGCGAATAGACGGGAGATTAGAAACTTTTGGACATCCAAAGCCCGTGCAAATTGCAGTAGGCATATACAGCGACGGGCTTGTCGCAGTCGCACACGCGGAAATGCAGTGTGGTATCATCGCCGGGGTGCAGGTCGCGGCGGATGGAGCCGTGTTCGGTCTCGACGACGACCCATTCCATCAGATGATTGTCGTCCATGGGGTGGGCGGCTTCGCCGAGTTCAACGATCAGGGTATCGCCGTCGCGGCGGACGAGGGGGACGTGTTTTTCCGTTGCGCCGTCTGATGTGTTGGGGATCAGTTCGGTCATGGGGTTGTTGCAGCAGTACAGCGGCACGCCGATATCCTTAATCATTTCGATTTCATTCCCGCAGTGTTCGCAAAGCATAAATTTCATATCATCCACTCCTTTTGTGGAGAGTTTGTGCGGGGCGCGGCGGATTTATGCAGAGGCGAAAAAGAATGCAAAAAATTTAATTTTTAACAGAATTTTCAATATAGCCGCGCACTTCATCTGGGCGGATATCGAGCACGGCGGCGAGTTCGCCGAAGAGCTGGGTTTCGGCGCGTTTGAGGTAGTGGCGGTCGGTTTGTCCGGGTTTGCGGCCGGACTGGATGGAGCGGCGGGTTTTGAGGTAAGCGGTTTTGATGACGCGGAGCAGCTCGGTGCAGTCGTAGGTTTTGAGGGAGGCCTCATAGAGTTCGGCGAGCTGGCGGTGGGAGGCGGGGGAAGCGGTTTCCTTCACGTTGGGGAACTGGCCGATGAGGGATTCAGCCTGTTCGCGGGTGATGACGCGGCGCATGAACACAGGGGAATCCACAGGGGTATAAATAGTTCCGCTGCTGTAGCGGGGCGAAAGGGTGTAATAGAGGCGGTTTTCGCCGGGGAAATCAGAGGGCTGAACGCCGGTCACCTCACAAACGCCGGTGCTGCCGTAAATAATAAGATCGCCTGTCTGGAACATACTGAACTCCTCTCCATAATCTGGATTTTGTTAAAAAAATAAAAAAACGGCAGCACTGACAACAGGACTTACGTTTGTCAGAACTGCACGTTGTATATAGATATTATACCACATTTCCGAAAGAATGTCCAAGAAAAAAACAAAAATCCGAAAAAAATTTTTCCCAGGGCAGGAGAAACCGCCGTGCAGGCGTATCAGCGGAACATCCGGTTTACACGGTCGCGGAGGGCGGGGTAGGCGGAGAGGAGCGGGTCTGCGGAGAGGAGGCGTTCGGCTTCCTCTCGGGCTGACTGCATCAGGGCAAGGTCAGAGGCAATGTTCGCTATGTGCAGCACAGGCAGGCCATGCTGCCGCTGTCCAAAGAAATCCCCAGGCCCCCGCTGCGCGAGGTCTGCCCGCGCAATCGCGAAACCGTCATTTGTGCCGCAAAGCGTAGCTAAGCGCGTCCTTGCTTTTTCGCCCTTGTCCTTCCCGAAAAAAATACAATACGACTGCCGCCGCCCGCGCCCGACACGTCCGCGCAGCTGATGCAGCTGCGACAGCCCGAAGCGGTCGCCGTCCTCTACCACCATCAGATTCGCGTTCGGAACATTTACCCCAACCTCTATTACGGTAGTGGCAACTAAAATATCAATTTTTCCGGCGGAAAAATCAGACATGACAGCGTCCTTTTCGGCCTGCTTCATCTTGCCGTGCAGCAGCCCAATACGCCGGTGCGGAAGTACCTGACGCAGCGTTTCGGTGTGCTGTTCTGCACTTTTCAGGGGCTGTTCCCCTTCCTCCACCAGCGGACAGACGACATATACCTGTCCGCCGTCTAAAATCTGTTTTTCCATAAATTTGTAAATACGCGGACGCATCTTTTCACCGACCGCGTAGGTCGCGACTGGCTGCCGCCCCGGGGGCAGCTCGTCTAACACCGATACATCTAAATCACCGTACATGATTAGAGCCAGCGTGCGCGGGATGGGCGTTGCCGACATAATCAGAACATGCGGCAGCTGTCCCTTTTGCCGCAGAGCGGCCCGTTGGTTTACCCCGAAGCGGTGCTGTTCATCCACAACTGCCGCGCCCAGATTGGCAAATTCGACATCCTTTTGTATTAGCGCGTGCGTACCGATAATGATATGCGTTTCCCCGGAGGAAATTGCAGCATGAGCCGCCCGTTTGTCCGCCGCCCCCATGGAACCTGTCAGCAGCGTACACGAAAACCCAAGAGACGCAAACAACGGCCCTAAAGATTCATAATGCTGCGCCGCAAGAATTTCGGTGGGAGCCATTAACGCCGCCTGAAAACCATTTTGCGCCGCAAGCACGCAGAGGGCTGCTGCAACCGCCGTTTTGCCCGAACCAACGTCGCCCTGAACCAGACGGCTCATAGGGTGGCCATCCGTGCAGTCGGCGGACAGCTCGGAAACGGCCCGCGCCTGCGCACCGGTCGGCGGGAACGGCAAAGCCGCCCAAAAGGCAGACAAATCAACATTCCCGAACACTAACCCGACGGATTCCTTGCGCTTGTCCTTCCGGCGCTGTAACCCGCAGCACAGCAGAAATAGTTCTTCAAAAATCATCCGGCGGCGTGCGGCGGATACCTCGGCCATCGTTGACGGACGGTGAATAGAAATTAGTGCATCCTCCAACGGCGGCAGGTCGTATTCCGCAAGCAGCCCCCCGGGCAAAAATTCGGGATATGCACCCGGGACAGCATCTAAAGCCGCTTGAGTCAGACGCATTAAATCGCGCTGGGTAAGCCCCGCCGTCAGCGGATAAATCGGCACAATGCCGCCGGTTTCGCCAGACGGCTTCTTTTCAAAGTCGGGAGAAAGCAGCTGACGGCCGCGTCCCCAGCCGCGCACTGCGCCGCAGAATAAATATTCTTCCCCTTCACGCAGCAGAGCCGCCTGATAACGATTATTAAAATAGGTAACATTCACCGTGCCGGAATCATCAAAAATAGTGAATTTCGTCAGCTCCATACCCTTGCGAATGCGGTGCAGGGTAGGTGTGCTGCCGACTACCGCACGGACGCAGGCACGTTCACCGTCCCGCAGAGCAGAGATGGGGGAAATGTGCGTCCGGTCATCATAGTCACGCGGATAAAGCTCCAGAGCGTCCTGAAGCGTGTGAATGCCAATCCGTTCAAAAATCGCCGCTTTTTTTGGCCCGATCCCCTGAACCGAACGAGGGCCATCATGCAGGGCGGGCATCAGGAAGCAAGCTCCCTGCAAATATTCAAAAACTGATACATAATTCGTCCTCATAAAAATAAAATCTGTGCATGATAACACCCCGCCCGCCGTCCTTTTGGCGGGCGGGGCAGACCGCACATACGAAAAATGCCGCACCAATCCCCCGCCGCAGCGGGATTGAAGTTTTTACTCGATTTTTTTACAAAAAAATCGCGGGTGCAGGGCAGAGCCCTGCCGCTCCCCGCGCAGGGGTGCTCCCCGAATAGGGGCGGGTGCAGGGCAGAGCCCTGCCGCTCCCCGCGTAGGGGTGCCCCCCGCATAGGGGCGGGTGCAGGGCGGAGCCTTGCCGCTCCCCGCGTAGGGGCGTAGGGGCGTAGGGGGTTGGGTACATTATAGCACGATAGGACAAGGGGTGCAAACATTTGTTTTTGCAAAAGAACTGCCCTCCCGCATGTGCAGGAAAGCAGTTCTTTGCACGTTCGCGTTAGCGGCGCGCCGTGCGGCGCTCCAGCCGCAAAACCAGCGCCGTCATGTCATCACTCGCGCCACGGTCAGTGGCCGCCATCACCAGCCGCGCCGCAAGATCCTTCGGACTGTCCCCCGCCCGGTTGTAAAGCAGCTCGTGTATCCATCGGTCGTCCGTTCCATCACTAACACCGTCCGACAGCATGACAAACAAATCTCCATGCGCCAGACGCAATGGTATACTCTCACTATCCTCCTCACTTAGACCGACTGGTAGGGACGCATTGTTTAAGCGCGTGATGCCGCCCGACGCCATCAGATAACTCGGCGCTGCACCACATTTCAAAGACGACGCACGCCCGGAAAATAAATCAACCGTCAGCGCGTCCAGCGTCACAAACCGCCGCCCATCACACTGAATCCGATAAGACGGCGCAACCGCTTTCAAAGTGTCCTCAATCGGTACGCCCGCCTGGAGAAAGCGCTCCATCAGGCTGAGAAAGTTCCGACTGTCCCGCGCTGCCTGGTCGCCTGTGCCCATGCCGTCACATAACAGCAGGCACGCAACGCCTTCATCCGTCAGAAAATATCTGCCCGTGTCACCAGAAACGTTTTCACCCTCCTTCTGCCGCTGGCCAACACCTACAATCGCCCGGAATGCCGCCTGCTCCCGCAGAACAATCCGCTCGCCCAATTCATCCTCAACCAGGACAGGCTCCGTTAAGCTGACCGATAGAAGCGCCGATAGTCCAGCTGTGAAGCCTTGCCGCTGGTCCAGTATGTCGCCAATGCCCGGCCCCGTCAGCTCCACCCGCAGCCGTCCCAGCCCGTCCCGGAAAACCGCCGCCTGTTCCGCCGTGCCGAATGCCTGCGCATACCGCCGCACCTGCTTCTCCCGCGCAGGTAAAGAGATGAAATCCTGCGACATCCCGCTGGACATCTGACGGAATATGCCCGTGATCCCCGCGTATTGCTTGGCAATCAGAGAGCGGTTTTCTTCTTGACGGTCGCGGTATTCCTGCTTTTCCCGCAGGGTGTACAGCGATTCGTTGATCGTCCGCAGCAGCTCGGGGAAATGCACGCACCGGCTTGAAAAATGCTGGGGAAAGTCGCCCGCTTCGGCCCGTCCGCGGCGCAGCATGGGAACGGCCGCATCACTGAGTACGCTGAGCGTGGAAATGTAATCCTTTTGCCAGCAGTATGCGCAGATGGAGCACTTGCGGCATACCCGTTCGGCTGCCGCATCAAAAACAGCGTGGCTTTCTTCGTCCGCCGATGCTTTGCCGTACTGTGCACCCGACATCATGGATAAGTACATTTCATAAAATGCCTGCGCCGCTTCGCCCGCGCGGCGGCGCGAACACTGCCGCAGCCGCGCCGCCGCATCCGAGACCTGCGCACGTTCGGGCAGCAAAGTTTCGCCTACGCCAGTCCAGAAACTGTTCGGCAGTGCAGCAAAAATCAGTGCGGCGACCGCGACCTCATAAATAGACGGCAGGAAAGCCGCCCGATCCACGCCCAGCAGAGCCGCGCATCCCGCCGCCGCCGTGAAGAACAAAGCGAACAGCCGCCGTCCCGATTCGCGGAACGCACCCGCCGACAGCGCCGAGAATGCATACAGGCAGGTAAAGTAGGCTCCGCCTGCCCCGGCCGCGTCCATCGTCATACCGAACGCAACACCGACCGCCGCCCCGACCGCACTGCCGCACAGGCAGGCCGCTCCCATAACGATCAGCACCGCCGCGATCCGCGCAGGCGCGAACCGTCCGAACAGGAGCAGGTCACTCAGCGACAGCAGCAGCGTCGCCGTGACCACCAGAAAGGCGGAAGGCCGCGCAATGACTCCTTCCGGGGGTGGCGAAAGAGCGGCCATATAGAACCAGCAGGCCGCCGCCGTGAGCACCAGCGTGCACAGGAAGGGCGCCAGCCAGCGTGCGCTGGCAATCGGCACGAACACGAATGTACACGCGCCCATTGCGACGGTTGTTGCCGTGGGAATAAACCACCGCAGGCGCATCAGGGGTGACCCGCCGAACACATGCGCCGTGCACAGGGTCAGCAGTGCAGCTGCCGCATAGCCCACCGCCTGCGGGTCGCCGGGCCGCAGGAACAAATAGCCGAAAAATGCGCCGATTACAGCCGGCACGCCGCCGCCAACGGTGCACATAGCCCCCGCCATTGCCGTTCCAAAGGGGGCAAAACCTCCGAAAATCGTTGCACGGGCGAGGACTGCACACGAAAGGAACTGCATTGATATGCGCAGGATGGTACGCACGGTATGCGCCTGGAAAATGCGTTCGCGCGTGGCTGCGGCCTGCGCTGCCGCAGCAAATATCCGGTTTTTTTGCTTGTCCATAGCTTTGCAATCCTCCTTGTGGGAAACGATACCCGGTGGCCCGAGAAATGGCGGACAGGAGCGGGGCGGCACGCAAAGCCAGTTTTTTGCGGGAAAGCGGCAGAGATTTCCGCGGGGCTGGCGAAGCCCGTCCGTCGTTTGCCGGGTGATCGGGTAGGGCTTTAGTATATTCCTTATATTCTGCGAGCTTTGGCGGGAAATACAAAGGGACATGGAAAAGTTTTGAAAAAATTCAGTTTCTTCTTGTTTAAGCGTTTTAGAGCGGAAATTGGTGTCGCAAATACGAAAACGGAGGGAAATCGCCTGTCACTTCCCGGCATAACAAAAAAGCCGTCGGTTTCCGGCGGCTTTTTCGTTTTCTCCGCCTGCGCGGACGGCGCCAGAGGGACTTGTCCCTCTGGACTCCCTTCCTCCGCTGCGGCGGGGAGGGGTGCGTTACTGTCGTTTGTACGTGCTGCTTCGCCCCGCCAAAAGGACGGCGGGGCGAAGGGGCGGCTGCGGCAGGATTTTTGTGTATCCTATATCTTATGATAGGAAATGTGTGGGGCCCCGTTTAGGCGGCAATGCCGAGCGGGGAGAACACGATGTAGATAGCAACTGCAAGCACCAGCCCAGTGATGGAAACCACATGGCGGTATTTCCAGGGGGTCAGGTCTACCGCGCCAACATCCTGCAAAACATACGCCTCTGCCGGGCGGAACTTATCGAGCGCCCACATGATGGCGAGTTCTACCGGGAACAGGACGGCCATTGCATACAGGTAATGGATCTGGTTGGTCGTACCCGGATAGCAGGGGGCCATCAGCAGGAACGCGCCATAGCAAATGACATGTACTGCTGTAATGATTTTTGGGGTATAGGCGGGGAGATGCTTGAACATGAACACGCCCAGGATGGTGCAAAGCACCGGCAGCGAAACAAACTGGCTCATGGAGTTGAGGAATGTTGTAATACCTTCCGCTTTCATGACGAACGGCGCGATTACAATCGAGATGCAGCCCGCAATGGTACCATAGATTTTGCCGACCTTTACACATTTGACATCGGAAGCCGACGGATTGACTGCTGAACGGTACAGGTCCAGCGTGAACATTGTGGAGGCGGAATTGAGCACCGAGTTAAAGGAGGACAGGATCGCGCCGAACATGACTGCTGCAAAGAAACCCATAATCGGCTTGGGGATGATTTCCGCAATCAGGGCAGGATATGCAAAGTCGATTGCGCCCTTGCCCGCAGACGCCAGCGAATCCTGAATAGAGGGCAGATAAAAGGCGATGATACCGGGGATAACCAGATACAGCGGCCCAAGGCACTTGAGGAAGCCGCAGAAGATGGCACCCTTCTGCCCTTCTTTCAGGGACTTTGCGGCCAGTGAACGCTGGACAAAGGATTGATTGGTGCACCACCAGTACAGATTGTTGAAGAACATACCGGTGATAATGAGCGGCCATGGGACTTCGGGTTCCGGCGCATTCCAGGCGTTGACTGCGTTCATCTTTGCGGGGTCAGCCTGAACAATATAGCGGATGCCGTCAAGGATGCCGCTGCCGCCGGTCTGCTGTGCCAGCACGGCAAATCCAATGAAAGGAACCATCAGGCCGCCGATAATCAGGCCGATGCCGTTAATGGTATCGGATACCGCGACTGCTTTCAGGCCGCCGAAAATCGCATAGCAGCCGCCGATAATGCCAATGACGACACAAAGGATTGCAACCGACTGGAAGACCGACACGCCAAGCGTACTGGAGATGCCGAAAATCCGTTCAAAGACGACCGCGCCTGAATAAAGGATAACCGGCAGATTCAAGATGGAATACATGATAACGATAATTGCTGAAAACATGGTTTTTGTGCCTTTGCCATAGCGGACCTCCATCAGGGACGGAATGGTCATTGCTCCCATTTTCAGGTAGCGCGGCAGGAAATAATATGCCAGCACGAGCAGTGTGAACATTGAGCCGACTTCCCAGGCGATTGGGCCCATGTTTGATTTCCAGCTTTGGCCGTTGAGGCCGACCAGCTGTTCTGCCGAGAGGTTGGTCAGCAGCAGGGAACCAGCGATAACAACACCGGGCAGCCCGCGTCCGGCTAAAAAATAGCCTTCGGCTGATTCCAAGTCCTCGCCGCGCGTTTTCCAGCTGGAAATAATCGCGACAAGGGCGGTAAAGAGTACAAACGAAATCATGATCCAAATGGTAGAGCTGAAGAATGCCATACAGAAAACCCCTTTTCTGATCGTTATTTGTGGTGATTACCTGGATTGCAGAGGGAAGCGTGCACGTGAACGCATTTTCGGAAAAATTTGCTCCCCGCTGCTCTGGCCCCCGGAATCCCCAATTTCGGCTTGTGAGCTGGTGCTTGACCACGCGGAGAACTTTTTTCTTTGTGTTTTAAGTATAACACCTGATTTTCGACTTTGCAAGTCATTTTCCGCAAAAAAACGTGTGCTTTTCTTTTTTGTAACACCCGACAAATCAGCTGCGTCCGCTTTGTGGAATTGGCAAAGGGAATATTTAACATTTGCGTGCACTTGCGTTCAATCATTGTGCAGAACAGCAAATAGAAGGCAATGCTAATTGTGCATTTTTTGTCTGTTTGATTAAAAAGGATTTTAGCAAAAAGGGAGATTCTATATCAATGGAAGGTGATAGGGGAGTTTGTTTTGCGTTTTGATGTATTCTGATAAACTTTTGAATAACTTATGGTTTTGTTTCTGTATCAGGGAGGAGCAGCAGGAGGGCAGTCATGGTAATGTGCATTGCACAGGACGTTTTCGCGTGCAAAGGGGCAAACTTTCTTTGCAAAGCTGCGTGCAGTGTGCTATAATAAAGGTAAATCTAAAAAGGAGGGCCGATGCATGGCTGTTACTTCGCAGCAGATTGCCGAGCTGGCGGGTGTTTCGCGCGGCACGGTGGACCGCGCATTGCACAATCGGGGACGTGTCAACCCTGAGGTTGCTGCACGCATTCATAAGATTGCCGCCGAATTGGGCTATAAACCGAATATCATCGGACAGGCGCTGGTGCGCACCAAGCGTGATTTTATGCTGGGTGTTATTTTGCAGTCTGCCGAAACCCCGACCATGCAGATTATTGCGGCGGGCGTCCGTCAAACCGCTGCTGCGCTGCGCGGTTCGGGTGTAGAACTGGACCTGCGGGAAATTTCGGGCCTGGATGTCGGCAAAGTCCTTGAGGAGATAGACGGTCTGGTGGGGCGGGGGATGCGCGGCCTTGCCATCGCCCCCAGCAATGCGCCCGAACTCACCGAGCGGATCAATGAGCTGGCGGAAAAGGGGATTCCGGTTGTCACACTGAATTCCGACCTTCCGGCGAGCCGCCGTCTGTGCTTTATCGGGATGGACAATTACCGTGCCGGACAGACGGCGGCATATCTTATGCGGCAGCTGCTGTCTGACGGCGGACGCGTTTTCCCGCTGGCGGGACATCTTAATAATACGGCGCATAACAGCCGTCTCAATGGGTTCTTTGACGCGCTGCGTGCGGCGGGGGCTTCCGAGCTGGAAATACTGCCCTTTCAGCCGTGCTTTGACCGGGATGATTACGCTTACGAAATCACACAGCATGTCCTGCGGGAATCGCCCGATCTTTCTGGTATTTATGTTGCGTCGAACGGACAGCAGGGCGTTTGCACTGCGATTGCCGAGCTGGGTTTGACCGGAAAGGTACGTGTCATTGCTTACGACCTGAATGCCCCGAATATGAAACTTTTACAGGAGGGCAGCTTGAGCTTTGCGATTGATCAGGAGCCTTTCGAGCAGGGCCGCCGCCCCTTGCAGATACTGTACGATTATTTGCTATATGATAAAAAGCCGGAAAAGCAGCTGCTGTATACAGATATTTTGATTCGCACGAAATATAACAGCGACCTTCCGCCCGCATTTTCCGCGCAGGAGGGATAGGACAAAAAGGAGGAAAATCCATGCCAAAGCTACGAAAAATGTTGGGCAGTGCTGACAGTGAAGAAGTTACCGCGCTGATGCGCGCGATGGAAACGCAAAGCCTGACGACGCTTGCCGGTTGGGCGCTCCGCTGTGCAGAGGAGCGGTATTTGCCGTTGCTGCCACCGGAGGAACGGTTTACGGATGCCGTATCTGCCGTGCACCGTCACCTTTCGGGAGAACTGCCAAAAAGCGGCCTTCGTCCATTTCTGGCGCAGGCGCGTAAGGCTGCGCAGGAGACCGAGGGGGCGGTTGAACAGGCGGCGGCGCGTGCTGTAGCGACGGCCTGCGCAGTGGCACAGACCCCGACGAACGCACTGGGGTTTACCTTTTATGGCGCGGCAGCGGCGGCATATCATGAATTGGGGCTTTCAGCGGGGCAGGATTGTTACGATGCACGCGCGGCGGAGGAATTTACCGCCCTGCGCCGCCTGCTGGAAGCGGTTTCAGTGGAAGCGGAACCCCATCCGGTGCACCTGCAATGGAATTGCTGAAGTCTGGCAGGCAGGCGGCCTTTGTTCGCCGTATATTGCTGCTGTCCTGCGGCGCGGCCATCCTTGCTTTTGGCCTGTTCAATATTCATAGCCAGAGCCATATTACCGAGGGCGGCGTGCTTGGCATGACGCTGCTGCTCCAGCATTGGCTGCATCTTTCTCCGGGGGTGACGGCGCCCGTGTTGGATATCGCCTGCTATCTGTTGGGACTGCGGGTGTTGGGAGCCGGATTTCTGGGTTGGGCGCTTGCGGGGAGTGCGGCATTTTCCGCTTTTTATAACCTGTATGAGCGGTTTGGTTATGTGCTGCCTGACCTTGGCGGCAGGCCGTTGCTGGCCGCGGTGCTCGGCGGACTGTTCGTAGGGATTGGCGTTGGAATGATTGTCCGAGCGGGCGGCGCTTCGGGCGGGGATGACGCGCTGGCACTGGCGATTGCAAAGGCGATTAAGTGTCCGCTTTCCCGCGCATATCTCGCGACGGATTTGACCGTTTTGCTGCTTTCGGTCAGTTATATCCCGCTGCGTAAGATTGCCTGTTCGTTGGTAACAGTTACGATTTCATCCTTTTGCATTGATTGGCTTTCCCGCAGCACCGGGAAACAGTGAGTTGTAAAAACATAAATAAATGCCCTTTATTATGAAACGGACACTTTTCAACAGGAAAGTGTCCGTTTTTTGGCGCTTTCTGTATCTTTCAACCTGTCCGCCGCCCTTTTTGGCGGGCAGGATACGGCAAAAGCGCTTAAATTACATTATGGGAAAGAATCTCAAATTCCAGCGGAGCGTCCAGCGTTAAAAATTCTGCAATCAGATCCAGACCCATGTAATCCTCTTCTTTGCCGCGCTCGTCGCCTGTGAGGCGCAGACTTAATAAAATTTGATAGTATCTGGTGATTTCCGGGCTGTCCATGGGGAGCCATTCTTCGACCCATTCCTTGCCGTTGTGGTACTTATGCCGCAGCTTTCCTGCTTTGATTTGGTAGGGCTGATACTTTTTATCCCGATAGACATAGCCATAGGATACATCACCCACATAATAATTCCCGGTGAGATACCGGATGTCAGGGAAAGAGTCTTCCTCAGACATGAGGTCATCGCTTTCGGGATCCAGGTAGTTCCGATAGATGATTGCCTCAGCCAGCGACAGCATTTCGTTCCAGCGGGAAGCCAAGACCTGGTGCTCTTCCGGGGTGATGCCGTCTTCCAGAGTGATACGGGGCTTCATTTTGTCTTTCCAGGAGCTGTAGGTGTTTTCGGTGTTCTCTTTCTCAAAGATGATTTGGTGAGGATGAGCGCCGGTTTCCTGGCGTTGTGAATGCTCAAAAAAATCCATAAAGATGTATCTCCTTTTTGCCGCCTTGTGAATCAGTACAAATGAAGTATAACACGATTGCAAATGCCTTTCAATCCATTGCTGTTGGCTGATAAAGAAGAAACACAATTTTTAACGATGCACGAACCAAAATCCCCCGTCCCCGCCGCAGCGGAGGAAAGCTGCGAAAGCAGCGTGGGGTCTGGGGCTAAGGCCCCAGCGGGTGCAGGGCATGGCCCGCCGGGAGTCCAGAGGGCAGAGCCCTTTGGCGTAACGAGAGATGCCGCAACCCGCCGCAAAAATTAGGTCTAAGCGGTGGACGGGCGGCATAGAGTGAAAGCAGGTGATGAAAATGAATGAAGTGAAAAAAATGCCGCTCCAAGAGGCGGCGATTTGCCTGACGCCCTCCCTGCGTCTGGCCGTGGATCAGTTGCCGGAAAAGACCGCGCGCGCCGCCGAAGAACTGCGCCTGCGTGTAGGACAGCCCCCGGCCGTGTCAGGCGGCGGCTGCGAAGTTCCATTGACGGAGACCGCCGTGACAGCGGCTGACCTGCGGGAGATTGTCGCAAGGGCAGCGCGCGATTCAGTGCACAGCTACGCGGACAGCCTGCGGCAAGGGTTCCTGACGCTGGCCGGTGGGCACCGGATCGGCATTTGCGGCACCGCAAAAGTAGAGGACGGACGCTTTGAAGGGGTCCGGCAGTTTGCCTCCCTGAATATCAGGATTGCAAAGCCGGTCTTTGGCTGCGCACGTGAGGTGTATGAGCAATGCTGCCGCGATACGCTGGAAAACCTGGTCGTACTTTCGCCGCCGGGACGCGGCAAAACAACCCTGCTGCGTGATTTGATCCGGTGTGCGTCAGTGTCAGGGTATCGTGTGGCAGTTGCGGACGAGCGCGGCGAGCTGGCCGCCCTGCGCGATGGTGCACCACAGTTTGATTTGGGCGGACAGGCGGATGTGCTGGAGCTGTGCAGCAAAGAGGATGCTGTGATGCATTTGATTAAGACCATGTCCCCGCACGTGGTGGCGCTGGATGAGATCACATCGGCGCAGGATGCAGCGGCGGTGCGGTATGCAGCGAACTGCGGCACAGCGATTTTTGCGACGGCGCACGCGCTGGATCTTGCAGATTTTAAGCGGAGGGCAGTGTATCAGCCCTTGCTGGAGGTATTCAAATATGCGGCGGAGATTGTGCTGGAGGACGGCGTGCGTGTCTGCCGGGTGCACGGGCTGAAGGAGGGTGCGGTATGCTGAAGCTGTTAGGAGCAATATTGATGATTGGCGGAGGCGGCGCGCTGGGTCTGGCGGCGCGGCAGGGGCTGCGGGAGCGTATAACGGCGATTGACGGCTTTTTGAAAGCATTCGAGCGGATTGAAAACGAGATTGTGTACCGGCTGACGCCTTGTGACGAGCTGATGACATTGCTGGCGGAGGAAGGGGAAGCACAGATACAGCCGGTATTCAGCGGCATTGCGGAGCGGCTGAAACGGAGTGATGGATTATCTTTGCCGTACAAGTGGGGGCGAGCGATACAGGAGGAGGGTCCGGCGTGCGGCCTGAAGGGGGAAGAAATCGGCATATTGTGTGATGCGGCTTCATTTTTGGGGCGGTATGATAGTGAGCAGCAGCGGCATTCACTGCGTCTGACGCAGTCGCGTCTGCGGGCGGTGCGGGAGGAAGCGGCGGATGATTTGAAGAACAAGGGCAGCTTGTACCGTACTTGCGGGCTGGTGCTGGGCGTATTGGCTGTGATAGTGCTGTTGTAGAGGGAGCGAGGATGATGAATGTAGACCTGATATTCAGGATTGCGGCGGTGGGGATACTGGTGGCGGTATTCAATCAGCTGCTGATAAGGTCGGGGCGGGAGGAGCAGGCGCTCATGACGACGATAGCGGGCCTGGTGGTAGTCATGATGATCCTGGTGCAGGAGATAGGCGAGTTATTCACGATGATGAAGGCGGTGTTTGGCTTTTGAGTGGGCTGATGCAGGCGGTAGGTGCGGCGGTTGTCTGTGCGGTGTTGGCGCTGACGATTAAGAAGGAGAGTGCGCCGCTTAGCTGGGGTCTGGCGCTGGCTGGGGGGATCTATGTTATTTTCGCGGCGGTATCATCGTTGCGGGCGGGGGTAGCGGAGGCGCAGCGTTTGATCGTGGCGAGCGGGCTGAACAGCGGGATATACATACCGGTTGCGCAGGTAGTAGGGATCGGGGTACTGGTGCGGGTTTCGGGGGCGTTGTGCAGGGATGCGGGGCAAAGCGCATTAGCGGCCAAGCTGGAGCTGGCGGGAACGGCGGCGGCGGTAGCGGCGAGCCTGCCGTTATTCCGCCAGGTGCTGGACGTAGCCTCCTCCCTCGCCTCTTAAGAGGAAGCCCCCGGGCGATGTCCTCCGCAGACGGCGCCAAAGGGCTCTGCCCTCTGGACACCCGCAATTTTTTCGAGAAAAAATTGAGTAAAAGCTTCATTCCGCCTGCGGGCGGGGACGAAGGATTTCGGTGCACTGACGAGGTAGCAAGCTGTGCGGACCAGCCGGCCAAAAGGGAGGGCCGGCTGGTCGGGCAGCGGGAAAGGCTCCGTATAAGGAGGGAAGTATGAAAAGGGTTATTTGTATATTATTTGCGGTAGTGATATATGCGGTGGTGCTGCCGCGTGCGCTGGCGTATGATGAGGAACGGTTTGGGCAGCAGATGGATGCGATTGGCGGGGGGACGCTGACGGAGAGTTTAACGCCTGCACAGCGTGGATATCTGGGCGGGATTTCGGTCACGCCGGAGACCAATTTATGGGAGTCGTTTTTGGGGCTGCTGCGCCGTGCGTGGCAGGATGCAGCGGGTTCTCTGCGGGGGACGCTGCGCAGCTTGACCAAGTTGTGTGTGATAGCGGTATTATGCGGCTGTGCGAATGGATTTGCGCAGGAGAACCGGCAGATTATCACGATGGGCGGCGCGTTAGCGGTGGCGGTTGTATTGTTTGGAGATTTCCAGTCGGCGCTTCATGCGGTGCTGGATGCGATTGAACAGGTGGGAGTATTAGCGGCGGGGATGTTCCCGGTCATGGCGGCTGCGCTGACGCTTACCGGCGCAGCCGGGACGGCGGCGGCAACCCAATCTGCGGGGATGTTTGCGTTTGATTTGGTGATCCGTCTGATTGAGAATTTGTTGGTACCGGCGGTTTGTGCGTATATTGCGGTATTGACGGTGAATGCAGCGGTTGGAGGCGATTTGCTGGGAAGTTTGGCGGCGCTGATCCGCTGGGCGGTGACTGGAACGCTTAAGCTGGTACTGACGGTATTTATTACGTTTTTGACGTTGGGGGGCGCGGTTTCCGGTTCGGTTGACCAGCTTTCATTGAAGGCGGCGCGGTTTGCGGTGTCGGGCAGTGTTCCTGTTGTTGGGGGGATTATTTCTGACGCGGCGGAAACCATGCTTTCCGGGGCGGTACTGGTAAAAAATGCGGTTGGCATTCTGGGGATGCTGTGTGTGACGGCGGTATGTTTGGTGCCTTTTTTACAGGCTGGGGCTTCGTATTTGTTGTTTAAGGCTGGGGCGGCGGTGCTTTCGCCTGTTTGCGGGCGGGATCTTGGCTCCATGCTGGGCGGTGTTGGAGAAGGGGTCGGGCTGCTGCTGGGGATGCTTGGCACCTGCTGTGCGATTTTGTTTTTTGAGATGGTGCTTGCGGTCATGCTTGTCAAGGCCGGATAACGATTTTGACGTGGCCGGGAAGGGAGGTCGCTGTGCTGGATGTTTTCCGTCAGATGCTGGTCAACGTATCGGTTGCCGGGATTTTTGCGGGGGTCGCCCTGCAATTTGTGAAAGAGGGCCCTGTGCGGGAGGTTGTGCGCGTAGCGGCGGGGCTGATGATGACGCTTGCTTTGCTGCTTCCGCTGGCCGGATTGCCAGCCGCAGGGCTGTTGTTTGATGATGCTTTGGGCGAGCTGCAAAGCGCGGCGGCCTTTGCGGCGGCGGAGAATCAGCGGGTAGCAGCCAGTTCGGTTGGGAATGCGATTGCGGTTTACATTCAGGACCGTGCGTCTGAGATGGGGGTGAAGTGCACTGCTGCCGTACAGATGGAGAGTGACGAAAGCGGGCGGCTGGAAACCCGCCAGGTGACCCTTTGGATAGAGGGTGCGGATGAGGACACGCGTGCGGCTGTTTGCCAGATGGTGGCGCAGGAATGTGGAATACCGATCTACTTAATGGAGGTTAAGGGACGATGAAAAAGGAGGAGTTGAGGGAGGCGGCGGTGCGTTTTCGTACAGCGCTGACGAAGTACCGTTATGCGGTAGCTGTGCTGTTGGCCGGGGCGCTGCTGCTTTGCGTGGGCGGCAGGGGGCATGATACCCCAAAGGCTGCCGAACAGGATACGCAGGCTTTTGTCCTTGCGGATTTTGAGCGCTCGGTGGAGGCGCGGCTCGCTCGGATTGACGGTGTAGGGCAGCTGGAGCTGATGCTGACGCTGGAAGCCTCCGAGGAGGCCGTCTATGCTTCCAACACGCGGGAGAGTGCGGGCGGCGGCCAGGGCGGCTCGCGGGAGCAGAGTATTACCGTTGTCTCTGACAGCGGATATGGCCAGCGTCCGGTTACGGTGAAGGAGATTTTCCCGACCTTTCGGGGTGCGGTTGTGCTTTGTGAGGGTGCGGATAATATTCATGTGCGCTGTGCAGTGGTTGAGGCGGTCAGCACGCTTTGCGGGATTGGTTCGGACAAAGTTGCTGTACTGAAAATGCAGCCGGGTGAATAAGATTAAAACGAAACGGCAGGCGGCGGGGGATTCCGGCGGTCCCGGATGGGGGCCGGTCAGCCCGCCCCGGAAGGCGAGGAGGAATTTTATTATGGTAAAAGTACGAAAACGCGGTGCGGTGTATGGGGTCATTGGGCTAATGCTGTGCGTGGCTGTTTACCTCAACTGGAGCTATGTCAAGACGCCGGATGATCTGGTTGTCGCCGGTCAGGTCGAGGATGAGCTGGCACAGGCGGCTGATGCTGCCGCCGAGGCAGAGGCGGGCAATGCGGCGGCCACAGCTTCGGATTATTTTGCGCAGTCCCGGCTTTCGCGCGAGCAGGCGCGGGATGAGGCAATCAGCATTCTGAAAGAAACCGTTGAAAGCGCTACAGCGGATGACGGTGCAAAGGAAGCTGCCAGCGCAAAAATTTCCGTACTGGCAGAGAATTCGGTAACAGAGGCCCGGGTGGAAAGCCTGATTAAAGCGAAAGGCTATGCTGAGGCCGTTGTACTGATTGGGGATGATAGCCTGAGTGTGATTGTGCAGCCGCCGACGGGTGGATTTGCCGCATCGGATGCAGCTACCATAAAAGATATTATTGTGACCGAGACGGCGTTTGCTGCCGATCAAATTAAAATCGTGGAAGCCGGATGAATGGAGGCACAAAAAGTCCCGGGAACGGAAAGACCGTTCCCGGGATGATTTTTGAGATGGATACTGTCAGTGAGGGAAAATCACCCGCCGCAGTGGGAAAATATCCCTGCCTGATAAACAGATCCTTACGTGAAGCTCTGGCAGAAACGCATCAGGATAGATGCAGCCTGTGCACGTGCCGCGCCGCCGGCGGGGTCAAGTGTACCACGGTTCGTGCCGGAGATCAGGTTCTGGCTGACTGCCCAGCGCATGGACTCTGTTGCATAGTTGGAAACCGCAGATGCATCAGAGAATGTGCTCAGGTCAGCAGAAGCCGCTGTCGGATAACCCTTGTACTGCGCATAGCGGTACAGGATAGAAGCGAATTGCTCGCGCGTAATAATGTCATTGGGCTTAAACTGGCCATTAGAATAGCCGCTTACAATGCCGTTTGACGCTGCCCATGCGACCGCATCCGTGTAATACTGGCCTGCCGTTACATCCGGGAAGGTGCTGGCCGGTGCTGCCGGAGAACCTTCCAGACGGTGCAGGATGGAAACGATCATTGCACGGTTGATGGACATATTCGGAGAGAATGCGCCGCTGGAGGTGCCCGACATCATGCCCTTTTGATAGACGTACTCTACCGCGCTGTAATACCAGTCGCTGGTTGCTACATCCATGAACGGCATCTGTGCCGGAGCCGATGCATTTGCGGAGGCCTTAAATGCAGCCTCTACCGTGACGGCGCTTCCCGGCATGGTGAAAGTAAAGATGCCATCACCTTCGTCTGTCAGCTCAATTTCACGGCCGCGGCTGTCGAGCACTGTAATGCTGTCCAGCTCGTATCCGTCATCCGGCGTAACAGTAACGGTGACCTTTTCGCCCTTTTCCGCATTGGAGGGAGAAAGTTTTACATTGCCGTTGCTGGTTTTGGAGGTGCTGACCTTATACGTCGTGGGTTCCACCGGGGCGGACGAGGAATTGCTGCCCGGCTCACGCTGAACGTGTGAGCTGCCGCCGCTGCTGCTTCCGCCGGTGCTGCCGGTGTTGTCATTATTGTCCGCCGTCCGTTCACGGACAGTGACCGTCAAATCCTTTTCTGGAACCGGATGCTGACGCTCATCAAGCAGGGTGAGCCTGCCGGTTGCATTGAACTTATGGGTCTTTTCGGACTGGAATTTAATCGTACCGAGTGACAGGATGCCGTCACGGTCAAGCCGCAGCGGGGAATCCAGATAGACGGTGATGGTAGTGCGTTCTTTATCTTTCGTGTCGTCCTGGAACGATGAAAGGGTCGTTGCGGCAGTGATTTCCTTCGCGGGATCGGCAGAATCATCCGTGTAATTGTTATTCGGGTCCGGAATGATTTCTTCGGGATAGTGCAGGCCGTCCAATGTCAGCTCGACCTGTGCCGAGTGGATCTGCGTATCCGCAGGTAAATTCTTGACGACCAGCTCGGCAAATTGGCCGAGCACTTCAAATTCGACCACCGGGTCTCCGGCGGCGGCCGCCGCCGTGGGAAGCGTGCTGAAAAGCACGCTTCCCATCAGCAGCGCCGAAAGAGTTCTTTTCATCTTCATGGCGTTACCTCATCATTCGAAAGGATGATATAGGGAAGGTCTGTGCCACCGGGGCTGTGGATCCACAGCGTTTCAGCGGTCTTGCGCTGTGACTCGGTGGTGTTTGCATCATCGGTGCGGTACAGCTCAATCTTGAGTCGGCTCGGCAGCAGGTTTTCACCATTGCAAATGCTTGCGCTGCCTGCGTCCTCACCGGTGCCAAGCGGCTTCTGGAGATCCTGCTCTGCCTTGACATCCAGCACGAACAGGAAGATACCATTGCTGATATCGCCGATTTCCTCACCCTCGTGAAGCTCGGAGAAGATATAGCTGCTGCCGGCAACATCACGGACAACCGGTTCGGGTGCTGCGCCTGTCTCGTCATCGTTCGGGGTTACAGTGAATTCACCAACGGCCTTCGCGTAGATATAGGCCGGGTCACCGCGGAAGGTGCCTACTACTACAATAGAGTCTGCCGGAATATCACCATACGCCTCTTTGAGCTTGCCGATGGCTGCGCCGTTCTCCATGAACGCGACATCATCACCCGGATAGTCGATCAGCAGTACGTTTTCTGCTGTTACGCCTGCTGGCAGGGTGACGGTGACGGTCTTTGCGTCATAGGTCCAGATACGGGCATCGCTCGGGTCAGCAGCGCCGGGCTTTTGCAGATAAGTGACAAAGTCCGTTGCTGTGTCCGCTGCCAGGTTTGTGGTTTCGCCCTGACGCGGGGTGTGGCTCTTACCGTTGATATCTGTTACGGTTACGGTCAAAGTTTCCTTTTCTCCGCCGTGGCCGACCAGCTTGACGCCGGATACCTGCATACCTTCCGTTGTGTTCTTCGCAGTGAAGGTAACAGCGCCGTTTGCCTCTGTCAGGGTATAAGCCTCTGCGGGAACCGTTGAATCATAAGCAATCCGAATCTCGGGCGGTACAGAGTTTGCCTCTGCAATTTTATTGCCCAGCGTGTCATATGCCTTGACAGAATAGGTAAAGGTCTTATGGTTAGCAGAACCAATCGTATCAACGTATTCGAGCGGTGCTTTACCATCCGATATTACGAAGTCAACCGATTTTCCGCTGCGGATGATTTCATAGCCCTGTACCTTGCCTGTGATAGACGGCGTGATGGTCAGCGTGACATCTTTTTCCGTTACGCTGGCGGTTACAGAGATTGTGCCGGTGGCTGCGTTTTCACCGTTGAGGCGGTCGCGGCGGCTCTGGTCGTTCAGATACCAGATTGCGCGGGGCTCTTCGCCAAGTTTAGCAAGCTCAGCCTTGACGGAATCGCTCAGGGTCATGCCCCAGCGTACAAAGAACTCGGTCAGGTTCTTGCCTGCGGTTTTGGATGCAACGACAGCAAACCTCTCGTCAGGGGATTCTGCCGGGCCCCAATCCTTGCTCTTCCACGCCTGGAAGAAACGGTTATAGAAGTCCATTGGCTTGTCGCCCTCGTCATAGGCGAGGTGCAGCTGCCAGTACATTGCAAGCTGGGTAAATACGTCGTTGGACATACCTGGGGTCTGCTGCGCAACCTTCTGGAATGCCTTTGGATATTTGCCGCTGTTTTCAAGGCGGGAGGGAAGGGTATTCTGCTTTCCATCAAAGGTCTGTACCATGATGGAGTAAATATTGTTGGTAATCTCGGCCTTGCCAAGCAGGTCCATATTGTGGCCGATTTCGTGAGCGATACCCCAGCCGAACAGGCCGTTGCCGCCGCTGGTGATACCGTCGGCGGGTACGGGCATACCGCTTACCATGCCTGCGCAGGAGCCTGCGCCAATGCCGATATGGCTGCCAGCCGCGTACATGAACGCGCCTGCAAACATCTGCATACAGCGGACGTTCTGACGAACAGCAAAGTCACTTGATGGCTGTTCGATGTCATAGCCTTGCGTTGTCCGGCAGATATCCATGATCTGCTCCCACGCCTGAACGGTATTCAGGATCTGATCTCTGTTTTTACCGCTGACAGACGATGCCGGAATGGAGAGGAGCACGGACGGGGTGGAAATTTCGGTCACGTTCTTCGGGTTGCTCTCGCTTGTATTGGAACCCAGCGTGCCAATATAGGTTTGCAGCTCGGTCAGATAAGCGTCAACAGCTGAATTCTTATCTGCATCCGACATATGGAGCCAATTCAGCAGGTCAAGGGACGGGATATCGGTTGCCCCCAGAATGTGAATCTTGATTTCGCTGCCCTTATCGCCGGTATAGGTATAATACAGGCTGCCGCCGCTGGCGCCTGCCTGCGAGCCAATCTTAGGAATGGTAATTACATTACGTCCAGCGGTGAGTGTGCCGAGAGGTGCGCGCCATGCGGAAGCCTCTGCATTGACCTGGGTCGCATACAGCTGAACGGATTCGCCAGCCGGGATATCCGCATATACAGCAATCGTATCGCCTGCATTGGCAGATGCGCCAAGGGGCTGGAGTGTGCTGTGGCCGGTATTCAGCGAGTTAATGCTGTTCAGCAGAACACCGTTGGTCTTGCCGGTTGTCAGCAGGGCGCGGGCCAGCGCGATTTCCTTCTCGTGGATAGCAGGGTAGAGGCAGTAGTTGCGCTGCTGCTCAAGGAGTGCCTCTACAGCGTCAATTTTTGCTGCATCCACGCCAGCTGCAAGCTCGGTAAAGGTGTTGTTGGCAAAGAGCTTGCGGATGTTTGTAGGAACGTCAGTCTCTTCGTCATATTCCATGAACATCAGTTCGGACAGGCTGGTCAGATTATAGCCGGCCTGCTCTACTGCAATGCTGACTTTTTTCACATTTTCGACCGGGCCAAAGGGCAGTACCGCAAACTTGGTCTGTGAAGGATTATTGCGTACGCTCGGCCAGGTTTTCATGCAGCCGCTGTTGCCGGTTGCGCCGTCATCCACGCCGCCGCCGATGGGATCGGGGACAATCAGACGGCCCTTGCCGCTGAGATCGTCGCTATCATACCAGACCTGTACGGCATAAACGCGGAGCCAGTTCGGGTAGTTGCCATCCAGACGGGGCACCCACAGCGCATTGCTCAGGGCGACCGGCTCGGTGAAGGTGACTTCTACGTGTTCGTTGCGCCACCAGTTCGCAGCGGTCCAATGCGTTTTGTAGTCGCCGTCAATCATGTATTCAGGATCGAAGTTGGCGCCGCAGTCGGCAGAAACGTTGCCGCTGTCTGTCAGCTTGATGGATGCGATTTTGCTCCGGTCAAGCAGACCTTCGGTCGGCAGGCCTTCGGGCGCTTCGTAGGAAACTTCCTTCGGGGTGCCGGTAACGATGTTGGACTTCGGCCCCTCGCCAAGGGCGTTCGATGCGGTCACATAGAGATAATATGCCGTATCGTTCGTCAATCCGGTGATGCTGGTGCTGTTCGTCGGGAGGTCGGAAATCTTGGT
Organism: uncultured Clostridia bacterium; assembly: GCA_910589115.1. Taxonomy (GTDB): domain Bacteria; phylum Bacillota; class Clostridia; order Oscillospirales; family Butyricicoccaceae; genus QXXE01. The sequence continues at coordinate 51,883 of CAJUSB010000006.1, forward strand.
TGGATTGGATACCTTATCATCCGTGCTGTAATATACGGTATAGGTATCCGCATCCTTGACTTCCTTCCAGGAGACATCCAGCTTGCTGTCGCCAGCGGTGACGCTGACCATGTTCACCATATCCGGTTTCTTTGTGGTTTCCGGCGTTGCAGTGATGGAGACCATCTTGCCGCGCCAGCCGTCGCCCTCACTGATGGGAGTGACTTCAAAGACATATGGATCGCCATTGTCAAGGCCGGTTATGGTTGCGGAGGTGATATCGACCTTCATGGTCTCTTTTTCATCAGGTTCCTCGTTTTTATAGTATACGATTTCGTAGCCTGTGATGTTGGGCAGCGCGGACCATTTCAGGTCTATCTGTGCGTTGCCCGGGTCTGCGGACAGACCGCGTACAGCGACATTTTTCGGAAGCGGGTTTTCCGGGACGATATCCTGGAGGAACTGAATTGCAGCTACGCTTGCAAATTCGCCTGATTCCGTCCGGGTGACGGTGATTGTGACTTTTTTCACCGCTACGCGCTTTCCGAGTTGGATGGTGATTTCCTTGATGCCGTCACCGGCTCTGCTGAGCAGATAAACACCATCGGGAAGCTCGCCATTTTCAATGGGGAATTCTGTGGTTTTCTCTTCGTTGGTGTCCGGGTCGGTGTATTCAAGTTCGATGATTCCGTCCTTGATTTCACCATCGCCAGATGTGGTCAGCAGATTGATCTGGGACATTTCGATATCTTCTGTAAATTCAATCGCTGCCTTGACGGGAGTATCTTCGCTGATCTTTTCCGCTTCGTCCTCACGCCGCAACGTTGAAATGATATCTTTATCCATCAGCTCTGCGATATCAACGGTTTTGGGTTTGTCATCCTCGCCGATGATAATTGTGCCGTCAAGCGTTTTGACATCGCCCTCCGGCGGGGTCAGAAGCTCAAGATTACGGATATCTGCGATTTCCTCGTCGTCGATGTAGAGATTGTGGTTGACATAGGCCAGATCAATTATGTCAATTTCGTCATCACCGTTCAGGTCGTAGCCAGAGGGCTTTTCATTCTGGAGTTCATTGACGATAAGCGCTAAATCCTTGTCGTCAACATTGTCATCCTCGTTCAAATCGCCGATGGTAAAGGTTTTGTCACCAGTACCTACGGAGATATATTGTGAATGGTTTTCAATCGTCAACAAATGTTCACTGGTGACGTAGCCTTCACCGGAGAAGGTCAGGGTATAATCACCGGCGTCCAAACCCTCAAAGAACAGATCAATCAGCTGAACATCGTTATGGGCTTTACGGCTCCAGTCAGCTTCGGACTTATCCCACAGGTTTATGGATTTGATTTTCTTGCCCGAGCTGTCGGTCAGGACTGCCTTTACTTCACGGTCTTCCAGTGCTTTTACGTTCTGGTCGTAGTCCAGCCTAACGGTTGCCTGAATACGTCCTTTTCCGTCAGCGGCTGCTCTGTTTGATACGGCAGCAACAACGGGCGGTGGGCTTTCCAGTGGACGCACTGGAGGCGCGGCCGCAGCTGCGGTGCTCGTGAACAGCATGGATGCGGCCAGAAATGCCGGGAGCATCCTAAAATGAGCGCTCATGTTTCAACTTCCTTTCATATACTCATCATAATGATGATAAAATGAGCTTATCCCTCCAGCTGGGCAGCGGTATCGATTCCGTACCTGTGTGCACAAGCAGAAGTGGCGGCTGCAAGGGACTATTCACGGCATCGCGTGAGACGTCCTGAGCTGCCGCCGCCCACTGCTTGTGCATACAGATTTTCAGCCCGGAGTACGTAAGAATCCGGGCTGACGATATTGCCCAAAAAGAGGAATAGATTCATTATAACAGATGGAAATGTATTCTGACAAGCACCATTTCCGGGGAATGGAAAAATAGTCATGGACAGAGGAAGCCAGCACAATATATAGTTACGGAATCCCAGCCAGGCAAAGGTGGAGCGGCTGTAGAAAATCGGAATGCGGAAGCGTATGGGCAAGCCTGTTTTAAGGAGGCCGGAAAGGGCAGGCACGCGGCATTTCGCGGCGATAACGCAGCATTTCACGCAGAGAGTAAACGGTTTTGTTCTTGAATTCGCTATAATTGCTGTAAATATACGGTCAAACATTCTCTAAATGTGTCAATCAGGTGGAATCGTGAAAGGAATGGGAGCAGAGCTGATGGAAAAAACAGTAATACTGGTCATGGTGCTTATTATTCTGTTGCTGGTGTGCAGCAGACACCGGTGGAAAAGGCTAGCGAAAGAACGTAATATTGATTTGCTGGAAGCGGATAAAAAGACGGAAGCGCCGCACCGGTGTTTTGCGCGTCGGGAAAAGGGGGAAAGGGGACTGTGCAGCCAGTCCCTGGATACGGCCTGCGGTGCACCGTCTGTCTGTCGGAAGACTGAAACTGTACTGCGGTATCAGGACATGCCGCATTGGCCGTGTGAGGGGTTCACACGGAGGGAGTTGGAGCGCGGATTTGCAAATGCGGAATTCCAGATGTATCTGCATTTTTATGTGGCGGCGGACACAGAGCGGCTGGCGGGCGGCGAGGCGCTTTGCCGGTGGGAGCATCCAGAGCGAGGGGTGTTGGCGCCAGCGGAATTTCTGCCCGCACTCATACGGGAGGGGATGCTGGAACAGCTGGATCACTTGATGTTGGAAAGTGCCTGCGCCCTGCTTGCGGAGCTGCACAGGAAGCAGATAGATGATTTTTTTGTTTTGTGCAATTTTTCGGATGCTACTGTCCAGCGGGAAGAATTCATTGACCGCTGTGAATTCATATTGAAACGGCATGAATTCCGGCGGGAACGGCTGGTATTTGAGCTTGGCCGGGAAGCGGTGCTGCAATGCAGCGGCCCCGGCGGCCAAAGGCTGTGGAATCTGCGGGAATCAGGCATTCGCTTTGCGCTGGGCCGGATCAGTCAAAATTTTATGGCGCTGCTGGGGCTGCGGCGTGTGATGGTGGATGTGCTGGTATTTGACCCCTATATGATGGAGGCGCTTGGCACGGACACAGGGAATGTGTTTTTGCGGTCGATTATCCAGGCGGGGCATGAGCTTGGCTGTCGAGTGTTTGCAACAGGTGTTGAGCGGAGTGAGCAGGCCAGTGCATTGCAGGTCATTGGCTGTGACCTGATGCAGGGTTATTGTTTCGGCAAGCCGCTGCCAGCGCGGGAAGCGGCAAAATTGTTGTATGCACAGATGGAATCGAAAAATAAAACCATCTTGGCTGTAAATTGAGGCAGTCACCCGACCGGCCAGCCCTGCTTTTGGCAGGCCGGTCAGCAGTGCATCAACAATCTGTACTGCACCCAATAACACAACTATAAAAAAGGTCGAATACACCATTTACGAGAATTTCGCTTCTCCCGTCCCGCCCGCAGGCGAGGCAGGGATGCGCAGCATCCCGGGGTCTGGGGCTTAAGCCCCAGCGGGAGTCCAGAGGGCAGAGCCCTCTGGTGCTGTCCGCATAGGACGCC